>DASQZE010000399.1:0-2720 GCA_035638875.1 Longimicrobium sp. | reverse complement strand
CTTTAGCCGCTCAGGGCGGATCGCTGCCACGCCTACCCGAACCCCCCCGTCTGCACGAACGGCTTGAGATCAGACTGGGACGACCCCTGCTCCCGTACTCCACGATCTCGGAACCGTCCCGATCGTCGCCCCACGCGAAAGGGCCCGGCATTCCGCCGGGCCCCTCTCACTAACGCACTTCCGCACTCCCGCCCTTCCGTCAACGTCAGTTCCGCGCCGTCCACACGTTGTTGCGGCGGTTGGAATCTGGGAAGTACTCCCCCGGGTCGATCTCCACCCGCGTGACGGCGCCCGTCACGGGAATGCTCACCGTCACGGAGCGCGTGGACGGGCTCAGCCACCGCTCGATGGGGATGGTCTGCATGGTCGTGCGGCCGTCCGCCATGGTCACGACGATCTCCGCGGGCCCGGGCGCCTGGCCCAGGTCGCGCACGGTCACCTGCACGCTGCCCTCCGCCGGCGTCACGGTGGCCAGTTCGTGGTCCAGCTGCACGGTGCGGTAGAACCAGGGGAACCAGAACCAGTCCAGGTCGCGCCCCGACACCCGCTCCATGGTGTTGAAGAAGTCCCACGGCTGCGGATGCTTGAACATCCACTCCCGCTCGTACGTCCGCAGCCCCTGGTAGAAGACGGAGTCGCCCAGCGTGCGCTGCAGCGACCGCAGCAGCGTCCCCGGCTTGAAGTAGGCCGAGACCACGTTCGCCGGACCGAACACGAGTTCGATGTTGCGCATCAGGGGCGCCTCGCCCTTGTTGCCCGCGATAGACAGGTAGTTCTCGCGCGGCTCCTCCCACGGATCGAAGTCCGGGAGAAAGTCGGCCGTGGCGTGCGCCTCGCTGAAGGTGGTGAAGCCCTCGTCCATCCACGCGAACGCGGCCTCGTCCTGGCCCACCATCATGGGGTGCCACTCGTGCCCCACCTCGTGCGAGATCACCTGGTACAGCTCCCGCCGCGTCTCCGGCCGCCCGATGAACACCAGCATGGGGTACTCCATGCCGTAGATGGGCCCCTCGGACACGGTGATCTGCGGATACGCGTACGGCACCTGCGTGCGGCTGAAGAACTCCGTGGCGTGGTCGCCGAACAGGGCGGATTCCGTCCAGTACGGCGCGTTCTCGCGGTACAGCGAGTGCACCATCACCCGGCGCGTGCCGTTGCCGTTCGTGTTGGGCACGTTGGCCACGCGCGCGTCCCACAGGTAGCGGTTGCTGGTGGCCCAGGCGAAGTCGCGCACGTCGCGCGCGCTGTAGCGCCAGGTCACGCGGCCGTTCTCCCCCGGCCCCGTGGCGCCCGTGCCGCCCACCGTCGTCAGCACGTGCACGGTGCTGTCCGCCGTCATCGCGGCCTGCAGGCGCTGCCGGATCTCCGGGCGCAGGATGTCGGGGTTCTGCAGTTCGCCCGTGGCGCCCACCGTCCACCCGGCGGGGAGCGTGAGGGCCACGTCGAAATCGCCGTACTCCAGGTAGAACTCGCCCTGCCCCGTGTAGCCCGTCACGTCGTAGCCCACCACGTCATCGAAGGTGGCGATCTGCGGATACCACTGCGCCACCTGGAACACCCGTCCGCCCAGCGCATCCTCCCACCCCGTACGGGGGGCCGACTCGGGGGGCACGCGGAAGTTCCACGAGACCTCGAAGACGGCGCTGTCGCCGGGGGCGATGGGGCGCGGCAGCAGCACGCGGCCCAGGGTGCCCGAGACCACGATGCCCACCGACGGACGGTTTTCGCGCTGGTTGGACTCGAACTGGCTTTGGGTGAGGAACGCCAGCGAGTCGCCGTTGAAGACGAACCGGGTGATGGTCAGGCCGCCCGTGGTGAGCGGATTGTTGCGCCCCCGCAGGTTCTCGGCAAAGAGGTTCTGGTACAGGTTGAACACCACCTGCGGCAGCTCGCGCGGCGAGTTGTTGCGGTAGACGATGCGCTCCGAGGCCGTGACGCGGCGCTCCTGCGGGTCGAGCTCCGCCTGGATGTCGTAGCGCACCCGCTGCTGCCAGTACTGCGCGCCCGGGGCACCCGTGGCGCTGCGGGTGCCGGCGGCCACGGCGGCCGCGTACTCCCGCGAGGGCTCCGCCGGGCGAAGGTAGGGCCGGCCCGCCGTGTCCAGCGCCGCTCCCTGCGGCAGCGGGGCCACGATGGGCTCCGCCACCGGGGCGCATGCGGCCATGAAGAGCACGGCCAGCAGGGCCGTGCGTCGCGCAGTAATCAGCAAGGGGTTCTCCCGGTTGTGTGTACGGCCCTGCAACGCGCCTGGGGTGTGTCAAAAGTCTTGCCACTCCGCACGCACCGGGCGCCGCCGCCGCAAACGGCGCCCTCCACGGGCCCCGCGCGCGAATCCTCTCGCGCCGCCCAGGTGCCGCAAACGTCTGGTGATAGGGACACGCGAACGCCCCCGGCACCCCTATGGGCCGGGGCGGAGGTCCGGGGCGGGTGGTCCGGGGCGGTGGCAGCAGGATGGAGGGCGGAGGGAGATGGGCGGAGTGAGGGAGGCACCGTCGCTGCGCGACGGGGGCCCTCTCCCCCGCCGGCCTTTTCGCTCGTTCCTCGCGACGGCCGTCGACCCCTCCCCCAACTTCGTGGGAGGGGTTCTTCGTCCGCGGGTTGGGAGCGCTACGACCAGCAGCAATCCAGAAGCGGCATGTCTCGGAATGACGATCCAAGCGCGTTGTAGCGGGCTCGAATTCTCCCTCCTCCCCCGCTCCGCGGGGCGAGGGGGGCCGGGG
>DASQZE010000398.1:0-2062 GCA_035638875.1 Longimicrobium sp. | reverse complement strand
ACGGAATTTTACTGCCGTCTCATACCGGATCGCACGGTTGATTGTGCATGGGGAGTGTTACTGCTGTCTCACACAGAGGGAAAGAGGTCACGGAGGACAGCAAAGACTGGATCTGCTCCCCGTGTCCTCTTTCCCCCTGTGTGAGACCTTTTTTGAAGCATGAATGCACAGTCAATCAGAGAATCTGGTATTACCTCTGTTCCTTCTGTGTGATTCCAATCCGTTGCCGTCTCGGCAGTTCGTCCTACGCCCGGCCGATGTCCAGCACCTCGGCGACCACGCGGCGGATGCCCCAGTCTCGCGCCTCGGCGCAGCTGTCGAACCACAGGTCGATCTTGTTGCCGCGCACGGCGCCGCCCGTGTCCATGATCACGAAGATGCCGATGAGCCGTCCGTCCGGGTGCGACACGCGGACCACGGATCCCAGCGGCAGCACGCTGGGATCACCCGCGGCCATCCCGTCGCGCACGCGGACGCCCGTGCGCATGCTGCCGCGCAGGCAATACGCCGTCGAGCGCATCTCCAGCCGCCGCTGGATGGGGAACGCACCGGCCGGCAGGGGGAGCGGTGCCGGCGCCTCGTCGGAAACCCCGGCGCCCTCCATCCCCGGCGCGACGGTGGCCGACGTGGTGTCCGCCGGCTGCGCCACGGGCACGCCCAGCAGCCGCGGCCGGCGTTGCGCCGAACTCTCGGATGGAGCGAGCGCCGCCAGCAGCAGCGGCAGAACGAACGCGCAGAGGCGTGTGATCCGGTGGTACTTCCCGTGATGCGGCATGATCCTGCGGGTCATGGCCGATCCTCTCGAACGGGGTTTCGCCGGCGCCTGCCGGTCAGCAGGGGCCGTCCGTCAATCGGGAAGGGAGACTTCGATGAAGGGAAACGGGATGGGTCTGTGATGGAATTCCGCCCCGAGGCACGTGGAGGGGCCGAACTGGGTGCGGCCGGTTGTCGCATCGGCCCAGACCGGCCCACGCGAATGAATTCGCCGCAACGACTACACGAAGTCCGCCTGCGCGGACAACCCGGCACGGGCGAGTGCCACGCCACCGGCACGGGTTCTCACCCGGGTGGCGGTTGAAGCCCTGTTCGCATCGCGCGTCAGCGCGAGACAGGGCTTATGGCAGTCCCAGCGGCGGATTTATCCGCTCAGGCCCGGTGCCGCAATCCGGCCCGATCCTCCGCCCGTGCACTTCCGCACTTCCGCACTTCCGCACTTCCGCACTTCCGCACTTCCGTCCGTTCAATCCAGCGCGATCAGCGGCCGTTCGCCGCGGAACAGGCTCGACGCGCGGTACCGGTTCAGCGCGAGCTCCAGCAGCAGCTTCACCAGCACGGCGAGCGGCACCGCGATCAGCAATCCCACGAATCCGAAGAAGTAGCCGGACACCGCGAGCGCCAGCAGCACCCACACCGGGTGCAGCCCCACCGCCTCGCCCACCACGCGCGGGCCGATCACGGAGCTGTCCAGCACCTGCACCACCGCGAACACCGCCAGGATCTTGAGCAGCGCCACCAGCGGGCTGGCGCTGAAGATGGCGATGATGAGCGCCGGGATCAGGCTGGCCACCAGCCCCATGTACGGAATGATGTTGAACACGCCCGCCACCACGCCCAGCAGCAGCGCGTACGGAAAGCCCGCGATCAAAAAGCCCAGCCAGGTGAGCACGCCCACGATCCCCGCCGCCAGCACCTGTCCGCGAAAGTAGCGCGCGAGCAGGCGGTCGTATTCTGACGCAAAACCCACCACGCGGTCACGGTACGGCCCCGGCACCAGCTCTCCCAGCCGCTGCTCGATGTCCCGCCAGTCGCGCAGCAGGTAGAAGATCAGGATGGGCGTCAGGAACACGTAGCTCAGCAGCGTCAGGATGGCGCCGAGCCCCTTGCCCACCCCCAGCACCCCCGACCAGATCCCCCGCCCGATGGCCGCCTGCCGCTGCTGCAGCCACGCCATCACCGCGTCGGGCTGAATGGACCGCATCCGCTCCAGCACCATGCTCTCGTCCAGCCACGGCAGGTCGCGCGACTGCAGCTGCAGCTGCCACGCCTCCATCCGCAGCGTGGC
>DASQZE010000397.1:0-7750 GCA_035638875.1 Longimicrobium sp. | reverse complement strand
GACGCGCGTCGCACACCGCGCGACCCGCCGCGTCAGTCCGCCGCCACCGGCTCCAACTCGCGCGCCGGCGCCGGCACCACGCGCGGCGCATGCTCGTGCTGCCCGCCCGTGCCGCGCCCCCGGCGCAGGCGCGCCACCAGGTCGTCCAGCAGCGTGTAGACCACCGGCACCACGAACAGCGTCAGCAGTGTGCTGGTGATCAGGCCGCCGATCACGGCGCGGCCCATGGGGGCGCGCTGCTCGGCGCCCTCGCCCAGGGCCAGGGCCAGCGGCACCATGCCGAAGATCATGGCCACCGTGGTCATGATGATGGGCCGCAGGCGCACGCGGGCGGCCGTCAGCAGCGCCTCGCGCCGGGCCATTCCCGCCTCGCGCTGCTGGTTGGTGAAGTCCACCAGCAGAATGCCGTTCTTGGTCACCAGGCCCATCAGCATGATGATGCCGATCATGGTGAACACGTTCAGGTTGCCGCCCGTGAGCAGCAGCGCCAGCCCCACGCCGATGAACGAGAGCGGCAGCGCCAGCATGATGGCCAGCGGCTGCACGAAGCTGCCGAACAGCGACGCCAGGATGATGTAGATGAAGATCACCGCCATCCCCAGCGCCGCCAGCACGTAGCCCTTGGTCTCCTGCAGGTTCTGCACGTCGCCGCGGAACACGGCGCGGTAGCCGCTGGGCAGCCCCGCCGCGTCGATGGACGTGCGCGCGGCATCCGCCACGTCGCCCATGGCGTAGCCGGGAAGCACGCCCGCGCTGATGCTGATCTGCCGCTCCAGCGACGCCCGCTCGATCTGCTGCGGGCCCATCCCCGCGCGCACCGTGGCCACCTGCGACAGCGGGATCATGGCCGTCCGCCCCGTCGCCGGGTCCACGGAGCTGCCGGGGATCACGATCCCCGCCACGTCGCCCGCCGACGTCCGCACGGAGTCGGGGTAGATGACGACCACGTCGTGCGAGTACCCCTGCTCATCCTCCCACTGCGTGGCGCGCTGGCCCGTGAACAGGGGCTGCAGCGTCTGCGCGATGCTGGCGATGCCCACGCCGGCCGCCCACGCCTGCTCGCGGTCCACGTCCACGTCCAGCTGCGGGATCTCGCCCTCCTGCGACGAAGTCGGCTCCGCGATGCCGGGGACGGCGCGCAGCACCTCCAGCACCTGGTCCGCGGCCAGCTTGAGCCGCTCCTGCTCCGGCCCCTGCACGTTCACCTGGATGGGCTGCCGGAATCCCCCGAAGATGGTGGGCGTGCCCGTGATGTTGGCCCGCACGCCGGGAATGCCGGAAAGCTCCCGGCGCAGGGCGTCCTGGATCTCGGCCTGCGAGCGGTCGCGGTCCTCCTTGAGCTTAACGAACACGCGGCCGTTGTTGGGCGATCCGCGAAATCCGCCGCCCACGCTCATGTAGGTGAACTCCACCTCCGGCATCTCCCGCAGCATCCGCGCGACCGTGTGGCCGCGGTCCACCGTGTACTCCAGCCGCGAGCCCGGCGCCACGCGAAAGTTCACGTTGAACTCGCCGCCGTCGAAGTCCGGCAGCCAGGTAAAGCCCAGCTGGGGGATGATGAGCATGGCCGCCACGATGGAGGCCGTCGCGGCACCCACGACCGACTTGCGGTGGCCCAGCGCCCACGCCAGCCAGCGGGGATAGCGGTCCGCCACCCGCTCGAACCAGTCGTTGAAGCGGCGCGCCGTCCGCTGGATGATGTTCCCCCGCTTGCGGCCGGGCCCGTGGTTCTCCACCTCGGGATCCGCCCAGATGCTGGAGAGCATGGGGTCCAGCGTAAAGCTGACGAACAGCGACACCATCACCGCGAACGCCACCACCACGCCGAACTGAAAGAAGATCATCCCGATCTGCCCGCCCATGAACGCCACGGGGATGAACACGGCGATCACGGCCAGCGTCGTGGACAGCACCGCCAGGCCGATCTCGCTGGTGCCCTCGCGCGCGGCCGTGTGATGGTCTTTTCCCATCTCCACGTGCCGCACGATGTTTTCTCGCACCACGATCGCGTCGTCGATCAGCAGGCCGATGGCCAGCGACAGCGCCAGCAGCGTCATGGTGTTGATGGTGAACCCGAAGATCCACATCCCGAAGTACGCCGAGATGATGGAGATGGGGAGCGCCAGCCCCGTGATGATCGTCGATCGCCAGCTGTTCAAGAAGAAGTAGATGATGGCGATGCAGAGGATGGCGCCCAGGATGAGCTCGTGCTGCACGGAGCTGAGCGATTCGCGGATGCGGTGCGAGTCGTCGCTCACCACCGTCATCTTTACGTCCTGGGGGAGCTGCGCCTGGATGTCGCCCACGGCCGCGCGCACCCGGTCGGCCACGTCCACCGTGTTGCTTCCGCTGATCTTGAGGATCTCCACGGAGATGGCGCGCGTGTCGTTGAAGTAGCTGGCGCTGCGGGCCTCGGCCGTGCCGTCCACCACGTTCGCCACGTCGCCCAGCCGCACGGGCACCCCGTCGCGCACCGTCACGGTGATGTCGCGGAAGGAGCGCGGGTCCTCCACGCGCCCCGTCACGCGAACGAGCCGTTCCTGGTCGCCGCGGCGCACGCGGCCGGCGGGCACCTCCTGGTTTTCGCGCTGCAGGGCCTGCATCACCTGCGGCGGCGAGACGGCGTAGGCGCGCATGGCATCCGGGTTCAGCTGCACCTGGATCTGCCGGTCCGTGCCGCCCACCAGGTTCACGCCGCCCACGCCGGGGATGGCTTCCAGCCGCGTGCTGATCACCTCGTCCGCCAATTCCGTGAGTTCGCGCAGGGGCCGGTCGCCGCTCTGCACGGCGATGGACATGATGGCGCGCTCGTTGGGATCGAAGCGGATGATGACGGGGTCGTCCACGTCTTCGGGCAGCTGGCGGCGGATGCGGGCGATCTTGGCCTGCACCTCCTGCTGCGCCTCCATCACGTCCACGCCCAGCCGCAGCTGCACGCGCACGAGCGAGCTCCCCTCGAACGAGGTGCTGGTGATCTCCTGGATCCCCTGCACCGTGTTCAGCGCCTCTTCGATGGGGCGCGACACTTCGCGCTCCATGACTTCGGGGCTGGCGCCGGGGTAGGTGGTCTGGGCCACCACGATGGGGTAGCTCACGTCCGGGTACTCGTCGATCGCCAGCCGCTGGTAGCCGGCGATGCCGAGCACCACCAGCGTCACCATCATCATGGTGGCGAAGACCGGACGCTTGATGGATACGTCGGAGAGGAACATCCCGCGTCTCCCGATGATTTCGGGTGGAACTGAAAGAAAAAACTTCAGGGACGGCGGATGAGCAGCGTCCCGGAAAACGTGGTCCCCTGCGCGGGCAAGTCTTACAGCGCCGCGCTGCGCGCGAGCCCCTCACCCCCCCCTCTCCCGCAAACTGCGCGGGAGAGGGGGAGAACTTCATCTCGCACCGGCCCTTCCGGCGCGAAGCGCCAGTCCACGCAGGTGGACTTCGTGTGGTTGTTGCAGCGAATTCATTCGCTCTGCCACACCCGGCCGGCCATGAGATCCCGACCACTTCGCCCACTTGGGGTTTTTGGTCTCCCCTGACGCCCGCAGGAGCTGTCCCTCGCGCGAAGCCTATTTCGGCGCGCCGCCCTTCGCGGCACCCCCCTTGTCCGGGCCGCCTTCGCCGGCCATGCGCACACTCATTCCCTTGCCCAAAATGCCCACGTTGCCCACGACCACCCGGTCGCTCTCGGACAGGCCGCTGGTGATCTCCACCAGCCCCTGCGTCTCGTCGCGCAGCCCCACGGTCACCGTGGCCACGTCGATCTTGCCGTCCGCCACGCGGTAGACGACGGCGTCGCCGCCCTCGGTGCCCTCGCGCAGGGCGGCCAGCGGCACCACCAGCGCGCCGTCCAGCACGCGCGACACGATGCGCCCGCTGGCGAACGTACCCGCGCGCAGGCGGCCCTCGGCGTTGGGAACCTGCACGTACACGGTCACGGAGCGCGAGCCCGGGTCCACCGACGGGCTGATGCGCGCCACGCGCCCCTCGAACTGCGAGCCGTCCGCCGTAAAGCGCACGGCCTGACCGGCCTGCACGCCGGCGGCGGCGCGCTCGGGAACGGCGGCGGCCAGCTCCAGCACGTCGCCGCGGACCAGGGTAAAGAGCGCCACGTTGCGGTTCACGTGCTCACCCGGGTTCACCATCCGCCGCTCGATGATGCCGGCGGACGGCGCCACCACGCGGGTGTCGGTGACCTCGCGGCGGCTGCTGCCGGAGCGGGCCTGCGCGGCGGCCAGCCGGGCGCGCGCGGCGGCCACGGCCTGCTGGGCCACGCGCACGTCGCGCTCGGGGATGGCGCCCTCGCGGTGCAGCTCGGCGTTCTGCTCCAGCGTCCACTCGGCCGTGCCCAGCTCGCTGCGGGCGGCGGCCACGTCGGCGTCGGCGCTGCGGGCGTTGCCGGCCTGGTCGCCGGCGTCGAAGCGCGCCAGCAGCTGTCCGGCGCGCACGGCCTCGCCCTCGCGGACGTAGACGCCCTCCACGTCGCCCTCCAGCCGGGAGCGTACTTCCGCGCGCTCCAGCGGCTCCAGGTTCCCCGTGACGGCGATGGCATCCTCCAGCGCCATGCGACGCGGTGCGGCAAGGTCCGTGGCGGCCAGCGTCACGCTGGGTCCGCCGCCCCCCGGCCGCCCGCCGGCGCCGCCACCGGGCGCGGCACCCGCCTCGCCTCCGCACGCGGCCGCGGACGCGAACATGGCGGCCACGGCGGCCGCCCGGAGCGGAATGCGCAGATTGGTATCCATCGATCGAATCGACAAAGTCAGTTCAGTAGATAAGGCACGAGCTCCGGCCACCCGGGAGCGACTGAAGTCGCGGCTACAACTTCACGCTGTCCGCCTGCGCGGACACCCCATCACACGACGGCACCCTGGCCTGCATCGATATCCTGGGGAGTCGCCGCCCAATCCTGCCCGCGCACCACTTTCGCACTCTCGCACTTTCGCACTCTCGCACTGCCGTCACGGCGCCGGTACCGGCCGGCCCAGCGCGCGGGCCAGCTCCGCGCTGGCCAGGTACAGGTCGAACGTGGCGCGCGCCTCGTTGGTGCGCGCCGTGAGCAGGGCCAGCTGCGCGTCGCTCACCTCCAGCTGCGTTCCCAGGCCGCGCGCGTAGCGCAGGGAGGCCAGGCGGAACGCCTCCTCCGCCTCGGCGACGGTCTGCGTGACGGCGTCGAAGGTGGCGCGGGCGGCGTCCATGCGGGTGCGGGCGCGGGAGGCGTCGGCGCGGGCGTTCTCTGCCGCCTGCACGGCCTGCAGGTCCGCGATGGCGGCCTGCGCGCGCACCTGGCGCAGGTCGTTGCGGGCGCGGTTGCCATCCCACACGGGCCAGTTCACCGCCACCTGCAGCGACCGGTCCGAGAACCAGCCGCCGTTCTGCTGCGTGCACACGCGGCCGGCCTCGCTGCCGTCGGGGCACTCCACCGTCTCCAGCCCGCCGGAGCGTACGGGAAGGCTCCAGTCCAGGGGGAACGCCTGGTAGCCCTGCACCAGGTTCACCGAAACGGTGGGGAGCCGCGCGGCGCGGGCCGCGCGCGAGTTGGCGTCGCCGGCCAGGGCGCGCAGCCGCGCGGCGCGGACGGCCGGAAGCGCCTCGAGCGCGGCCGAATCCACCAGCGCGGCGCCCGCCATCTGCTCCGAGAGCGTGCGGACGGCGGCGGGGTCCAGCTCCGTGCTCAGGCGAAGCGGCTGCTCCGGCGGCAGGTTGGTGAGCCGCCGCAGCTCCTGCAGCGCCACGTCGCGGTCGCCGCGGGCCTGGATGAGCGGGGGTACCAGGTTGCTGCGCTGCACACGTGCGCGCAGCACGTCGTAGCGCGATCCGCGTCCCCCCGCCTCGAACTGCTCCGCCTGCCGCACCTGCGCCTCGGCCAGCTGCAGGTTGCCCTCCTGGATGCGCACCAGACGCTCGGAGAGCTGGGCCGCCAGGTAGGCATCCAGCGTCTGCAGGGTCACGTCCAGCTCCGCCCCAGCCACCTCGGCCGTGGCCGCGTCGCGCAGGCTGGCGGCGGCGCGGGTGGCGTTGCGCACGCGGCCGCCCTGGAACAGCGGCACGCTGAGCGTGGCGTTGGTGTTGTACGTGTTGGGCTGGTTGAAGATCTGCCCCACGGCCTGGGCGCGGGCGTTCTCGTAGGTGTGGCTGAAGGTGCTGTTCAGCCGCACGCTGGGCATGCCGGCCGCGCGGGCGCTGCCCACCGCGGCGGTGGCGGCGTCCAGCCGGCGTGCGGCCAGGCCCACTTCCTCGCCGCCGCGCGCCAGTTCCAGGGCGCGGCCCAGCGGCAGGTCCAGCGAGTCGGCGCTTTGCGCGGCCAGGGGCGTGGCGATGACGGACAGCAATACGAACGCGGCCCCGCGGAGCGCGCGGCCGGGTGCATGCGAACGGGCCCGCGAGGGGCGGATGATCTGCATCAAGAGAACCAGGACTCCGGTGCCCGCGCATGCGGACGGGTGCTGCGACAAAGGCGGACACGGCTGGCGGGATGCGAAGCCGGAAGCCTGCTAATTTAGCCGCAGCTACGGATGTGTTCAACCCGTATCCCTTGCGGCCCAAAGCTTTGACACTGCGTAGGCCGGGAGCGTTGGATTACGGGATGATGAGCGAGAGGGCGGGGGCATCCTCCACGGAGGCGGATGCTGATCCGGCGGGTGGCATCTGTCGACCCCCTAAAGAACCGCAGCCCATGGGAGAGGTGAAGGCGCTGAAAAGTTCTCCGCGCCTCCGCATCTTCCGTGGGCCGGGGGGCGCGGGAGCCCTCTCCCCCGCCGGGCCTTTCGCTCGTTCCTCGCGACGGCCGGCGACCCCTCCCCCAACTTCGGGGGAGGGGTTGTTTGCACGCCGGAATCCCGGTGCGGCGCCGGAGGTGGTGCGCAGGGAAGTCGTGCGAATGCCGGTGTCGTTCTGGCCCACGCACGGGCCGGGGGGTGAGGGGCCCACGCGAGCCTGGCGGACCGGACGCGTGTTTCTCCGCGCCAATCAGGAACGCAAGGCGCGCGGCCCCCTCAGCACCAGCCGGCGAACGCGCGGGTGACGTCCGCCGGGCGGTCGAAGGTCCAGTCCGGCGCGGTAGACTCGATGGATCGCAGGAAGGCGTCACGCTCGCCGGGTGCGGTCTTGGCCCAGAGCGCGGCGCCGATGCGCATCCCCGCGTTGCTGCCGGCGCGCATGTCGCTCGCCGTGTCGCCGATGTAGACGGCCTCCCCGGGCGCGATCCCCAGCGCGTCCGCGGCGGCGAGCAGGCCGCCGGGGTCGGGCTTGGCGGCGCGCACGTCGTCATCCGTCACCACGACGGCGAACGGGCCCAGGTCGATGGCCGCCTCGGTGACGGCCCACGCGTCGCGCCCCTTGCCCGTGACGATGCCCAGCGGATATCCGGCGCTCCGCAGCGCGTCCAGCATCTCCCGCGCGCCCTCGTACATCCCTTCGCCCAGCGACCCGTGCAGCGCGGCGTACCAGCGGCGCACCTCCGTGTGGCACGCCGCGCCCGCCTCCGCGCCCAGCCAGTCCACCAGGAACAGGCGCTCGGACGATGGATGCCGGTCCGCGATCTCCGCGTCCGAGGGCGCGCACCCCAGGTGCGGCTCCAGCGCGCGGCGGTAGCTCTCCAGGTACAGGCGGTAGGTGTCGATCAGCGTGCCGTCCAGGTCGAAGAGGATGGCGGCGGGCGGACCGGCCGCGGCTCGATGGGGCATCGGGATGGCATCGGTGCGGGGATGAGGACGTCCATCCCGGAAATGAAGCGGCGGAGGGGGACGGCGCCAGT
>DASQZE010000396.1:0-4003 GCA_035638875.1 Longimicrobium sp. | reverse complement strand
GTTTTCCCACGGCGGCGATCTGCCCCCGATCCGCCAACCTTTTTTCATCCCCTCTCGTGAAGATCATGGATGTCCGCCGCCCCGGCCGCCGGAGCGCGCGCCGCCCTGCGTCGTTTCTGCGCCTGCCGTGGACCGCGCTCGTCCTGGCGCTGGCCGCCGCGTGCGGCGAGGGAACGGGCCCCGGCACCACGCCGGACCCCGACAACCCGGTGCCGAGCATCTCCAGCGTGGATCCCGCCACGCTGCTGCAGTGGAGCGACTCGGCGACGGTCACGGTGACGGGCGCGGGCTTCGTGAACGGCGCCGTGGTGCGGCTGAACGGCAGCTCGCGCCTTACCACCTACCACAGCCCGTCTCAACTCACGGCCGTGGTTCCCGCGGCGTCGCTGCAGCAGTCCGGCACGCTGCAGCTGACGGTGTTCAACCCCGCGCCCGGCGGCGGCGAATCCGGCGGGACGGCCCTGCCGGTGCACCACCGCGCGCCGGCCGTGACGGACATGAGCCCCGGCGGCGTCCTGCAGGGAGACGCCGCGTTCACCCTTACCGTGACGGGGAGCGGGTTCGCGCAGGCGTCGGTGGTGCGGTGGAACGGGGCGGACCGGCCCACGACGTTCGTGAGCCAGGGGCAGCTCACGGCGCAGATCCCCGCGGGCGACGTGGCGGCCGTGGGGACGCCGGCGGTCGCCGTCTTCAACCCGGCGCCGGGGGGCGGGCTGTCCCCGGCGCGGACCTTTATCGTGGGCGTGCGTCCCAACCCCGTCCCCGTGGCGGCGGCGATCTCCCCCAGCGCCATCATGGCGGAGACGGGCACCACGTTCACGGTGACCGGGAGCGGGTTCATGGCGGGCACGCGGGTGTTCGTGGGCGGCTACGCCCCCGTGGTGACCGTGAATTCCCCCAACCAGCTGCAGTTCACGCTGGCGCCGGAGAACGTGCCCAACGCGGGGTTCGCGCAGGTGTTCGTGAGCAACCCGCCCCCCGGCGGCGGCGGATCCACCCCGCCGCTTTCCCTGCGGGTGGACAACCCCGTGCCCACGCTTTCCGCCCTCTCGCCCGCGACGGCGGTATCGGGCGCGGACAGCCAGGCGGTGCGCCTCACGGGCACGGGCTTCGTGCGGGCGAGCATGGTGGAGGTGAACGGGATGGTGCGGACGTCCCGGCGCATCAGCCCCACGGAGCTGGAGCTCGTGCTCGGCAGGACGGACCTGCTGCAGCCGGCCACCTACAGCATCGTCGTCCGCAACGCCAACCCGGGCGGCGGCGCGACCAGCATGCTGCACTTCAACGTGCAGACCCCGGTGCCGGTGGCGCAGTCCCTGACGCCGTCGCAGGCGCTGGCGGGGCAGGACAGCCTGGTGGTGCGGGTGACGGGGAGCGGCTTCTACGCGAACACCGTGGTCCGCGTGGGTGCCGCCGCGCGCCCCACCCGGCGCATCAGCGCCACGGAGCTGGAGGCCGTGCTCCCGGCGGAGGACCTGTTCCAGCCCGGAACGAAGTCCATCACCGTGTTCACCCCCGCGCCGGGCGGGGGTACGTCGGCCGTGCTGCCGCTGGAGCTGACGGCACCCGTGCCCGTGATGGGCGGCCTGTCCTCCAACGGCGCGTCGGCGGGGCGGCCCGGCTTCGCGCTGACCGTGCACGGCTCGGGCTTCCTGTCCAGCTCCGTGGTGCAGTGGAACGGCACCACGCGGACGACGCGGTTCATCAGCAACACGCGCCTGGAGACGACGCTCACCAGCGCGGACGTGGCCTCGGCCCGGACGGCCTCCGTCGCCGTGCACACGCCCGGCGCCGGCACGAGCGCAGCGGCGCAGCTCACCATGCGCGTGCCGGGACCGGCGACGGTCACGAGCCTGCTCACGCTGGACCTGCCGGCCGCGGACGTGGCCTGGGACCCCACGCGCAGCCGCATCTACGCGTCCATCACCGCCGGCGAGCACGCCAACACGGTGGTGCGCATCGACCCCGCGACGGGCGCCGTGGAAGCGTCGGTCGGGGTGGGGAGCAGCCCGGGCAAGCTGGCCGTCTCCAGCGACGGCAGCACGCTGTGGGTGGGGCTGAACGGCGCCAACCAGGTGCGGCGGGTGGCGCTCGGGCCGTTCACGCTGGGGTCCGCGTTTTCCACGAGCGTGGAGCCCACGGAACTGCACGCCATGCCGGGGCAGCCGGGGACGGTGGCCGTCGTGCGCGGCGGGCTCGTGACCGTCTACGACGACGGCGTGGCGCGGGCCGGGGACGGCGGCTCCAACACCATCGCGTTCGGCGAGACGTCCGGCGTGCTGTACGGCTACAACAACTACAGCAGCGAGTTCGGGCTGCGCACCTTTCGCGTGGACGCGGCGGGAGTCACGGAAACGAAGGTGCAGGAGAACCTGCTGGGCGGCTACTACACGCGCATCCTGTTCTCCGCGGGGCGGGTGTACGGCAGCAACGGCACCGTGGTGGACCCGGGGCAGGGCGTGCGGGCGGGCCGGTTCGAGGCCGGCATCAACCCGTCGTCTTTCGCGGTGGACACGCGGCTGGGGCGCGCCTTCTTCATGGACAGCGATGGCGGGGAGCTGTCCGTGTTCGACGTGAACACGTTCCAGCCGCTGGGGTCCGTGTTCGTGTCGTCCATGTACAACGAGCACCCGGCGCACGCGCGGGAGCGGCTGCTGCAGTGGGGCACCGACGGGCTGGTGATGAACGACGGCGAGCGCCTGTACATCTTCCGCACGCCCCTCGCCGGTCCCTGACCTGCCGTCGCTTCCGGCTCCGGTGAACGAGACGGGCCCCGCGCCAGCCCGCGGGGCCCGTGATTCTTTGAACACGGGAGTTCGCGGAGTAAAAAAGAGAGTAACGCAGAGAACGGATCTTCTACCCTGCGTACGCTCGGTTCGAACTCCGCGAACTCTGCGCTGAAATGCAGTTCCTGCGTTCCGATGAGATCACGATCGTCCGGCGGAGACGACACCTCCGCCATGCGACTGTTCACGACCAGCTCGACACGCTCTTTTCCTCTATTTGCGACATGGCCGTCCCGCCCGGGGTGCGGTTGGTACACCGAACGGCATGGGCCGCGCAGGCGGACCGTCCCTGTCCCGCCGCGGCAGCACGCCCTCACGATCCTCCAGGCTTTCGGAAGCGTCCCTTTCGCGTGAGCAGGCGTTGCGCAATCGCAGGTTCATCCCCAACTCCCGATCGTTTTCATGACCCTGTTCTCCTGCCGCCGGCCCTCGGCGGCATGGGCGCCCCTCGCGCCGCTCCGCAGCTGGCTCGCCGCCGCCCTCGTCCTTGCCGCGGCCTGCGATGGCGGAACCGGCCCCGCGCCCAGGCCCGATCCGCAGAACCCCGTTCCTTCCATCACCAGCCTGGAGCCCGCCACGCTGCTGCAGTGGAGCGACTCGGCGACGATCACGGTGACGGGCGCCGGCTTCGTGAACGGCGCCGTGGTGCGGCTGAATGGCGCCCCGCGGCTGACCACCTACCACGGCCCGTCGCAGCTCACGGCCGTGGTCCCCGCGGCGTCGCTGCAGCAGTCCGGCACGCTGCAGCTCACGGTGTTCAACCCCGCGCCCGGCGGCGGCGAGTCGGGCGGGACGGCCCTGCCGGTGCACCACCGCGTGCCGGCCGTGACGAACGCGAGCCCCGGCGGCGTGATGCAGGGGAGCGAGGCGTTCACCCTCACCCTCACGGGGAGCGGGTTCGCGCAGGCGTCGGTGGTGCGGTGGAACGGCGAGGACCGTCCGACGACCTTCGTGAGCCACGGGCAGCTCACGGCGCAGATCCCCGCGGGCGACGTGGCGGCGGTGGGGACGGCGGCGGTCACCGTCTTTACCCCCGCGCCGGGCGGCGGGCTCTCGCCCGCGCGGCCGTTCGCCGTGGCCGTGCGCCCCAATCCCCTGCCGGCGGCGACGGCCATCTCGCCCGGCACCCTCATGGCCGAGACGGGGACCTCCTTCACCGTCACGGGGAGCGGATTCATGGCGGGGACGCGGGTGACGGTGGGCGGCTACGCCCCTGT
>DASQZE010000395.1:0-5455 GCA_035638875.1 Longimicrobium sp. | reverse complement strand
CAAGGTTGCGGGAAGCAGGCCCCGTCTGCGACGGGGAGGCCCTCTCCCCCGCCGTCTTCGCCGCTCGTTCCTCGCGGCTCGCGGCGACCCCTCCCCCAAACTGCGGGGGAGGGGTTGTACTCAGGTCACTTTTGCTTTCCTAGAAAAAACGCGGATCCCGTCCCCTCGCCGGCAGCAGCCTGTCTACCAGGGGCCTGATGCATCGTACCGAGCGCCTCCGGACCGCGATCGGCCGTCGCGATGGCAATCATCCAGTGCGGCAGGCCTTTACGAGGGCCCCAGGTGCGGGATGGATGTGACGCGACTTCCGATCGCGGACCGGATGGATCGTGCGAGAGGCCAGAGATCCTTGGCAGAGCGGCCGCTGCCGGCGAGGGGACGGCATCCGCATTTTTCGCGGGAGAGGATACTGGCCGCATGGCGCGGACGTCCGCCCAGGCACAGATCCACCTGGTCGCGATCCGTAAAAGCCGGTCCTGTTCGGAAGGTCGTGCATCGGACCCGGGGACGGAACACTCCCCGCCGGATCTCCCCCACGCCGGATCCCGCCGCCCCGCCATCGAGCCGTGCCCGCCCCGCTGGAGGAGAGCCGTCGAAGTCTACACCCCCCTCCCGCGCAGTTGGCGGGAGGGGGTGGACGAGCCTACGCGAGGCCGGGGGAGGGCCCCGGCCGGCCCGCCAATCAGCTTCCGTCGGTATTTCCCCACCCGTGCGCGTTGCACCATTTTGCAGAATCCCCCATTATGTGCTCACACCCACAATCAATCGCTCCCAGCCGGCCCGCTCTCGTGCCCCATCCGTCGCTGCTGGTCGTCGATCCCGCGCCCGACACGCTCGCGGCTGCCCGCGAAGCAGCGGGTGGCCGGGCCGACGTGCGGCACGCGGCATCGCTGGGCGAGGGGCTGGAGCTGATGCGCGGCCGGTCGTGGGACGCGGTGCTGCTGTCCCTGGACCTGCCGGCCGTGGACATGGCCCTCGTGGCGCGGGTGGTGGAGAGCGGCGTTCCGGCGGCTTCGCTGGTGCTGGCGGCGTCCCGGCCCACCATGCAGGCCATGGTGGAGTCGTCGCGGCTGGGCGTGCTGGGGCTGGTGGCCTCGCCCGTGGACGCGCGCGAGCTGGCGGGGCTGCTGCGCGAGGTCTCGGCCGCGGACGAGGTGGTGCCGCTGGCGGCCGGGGGGGACGATGAAGGCGACGAGGACGCGGCCATCGGCGCCAGCCCGGCCATGCTGGAGGTGTTCCGGATGGTGGGGCGGGTGGCGGGCAGCCCGGCCACGGTGCTCATCCTGGGGCAGAGCGGCACGGGCAAGGAGCTGGTGGCCAAGGCCATCCACCGCAACAGCCCGCGGGCGCCGGGGCCGTTCGTGGCCATCAACTGCGCCGCCATCCCCGAGAACCTGCTGGAGAGCGAGCTCTTCGGGCACGAGAAGGGGGCGTTCACGGGGGCCATCACCCGCAAGATCGGCCGCTTTGAGCGGGCGCACGGGGGCACGCTGTTCCTGGACGAGATCGGCGACATGTCGCTTTCCCTGCAGAGCAAGATCCTGCGGGCCCTGCAGGAGCGCGAGATCGAGCGCGTGGGCGGCGAGGGGCGCATCCCGGTGGACGTGCGCGTGGTCGCCGCCACCAACCGCGACCTGCGCGCGGCCATCGGCGAGGGCACGTTCCGCGAGGACCTGTACTTTCGCCTGGCCGTGGTAACGCTGAACCTGCCGCGGCTGGCGGACCGGGGCAGCGACCTGGACCTGCTCATCCGCCACTTCGTGGCGCGATACGCGGCGCAGTACGGGCGGCAGGTGCGCGGCGTGGCGCGTCCCGTGTTCGAGCTGCTGAACCGGCACCCGTGGCCGGGCAACGTGCGCGAGCTCAAGAACGTGCTGGAGCGCGCGGTGCTGATGGCGCACGGCCCCGTGCTGCTGCCGGACCACCTGCCGCTGGACCAGCTGCGCCCCGCCACGCCGGACGCGGGCGCGGAGGACGGCTCGCCACTCCCCGGCTACGCGCCGGAAATGTCCATGGCCGACGTGGAGCGGCTGCACATCCGCGAGGTGCTCAAGCGGGTGAAGGGGCACCTGGGCCGCGCGTCGGAGGTGCTGGGCGTGCACCGCAACACGCTCACCCGCAAGATCCGCGAGTACGGGCTGGAGGAGGCCGTGCGGGGGTGAGCCCCGGTCGGGGACGGAGGGTGGATGATGCGGATCGTGCGGGGGATGTGAGTCGTGCGGGGATGCGGAGCTCCGAGCCGAGCGAATGAATTCGCCGCAACGACTACACGAAGTCCGCCTGCGCGGACTGGCGGCCTCGCCGGAGGGAGGGTGCCGGCGCGGAGAAGACCCCCGGCCGAGCGAATGAATTCGCCGCTGGAAAGGCGCGAAGTCCGCCTGCGCGGACTGCACGGGAGAGTGCCGTCTTCGGGCCCAGGGAGATGCACGGGCGGGCGGTTGACGCAGTTGAAGCCTCGTTCGGCGAGCGCAAGCGAGCCGAGACGGGGCTTCTCGCTTTCCCAGCGGCGGGTTTACCCGCTCAGGACGGTGCTCCGCCTGTTCAACTGGATGCCTGTCGCCGTGGGTGTCCGCCTGTGGACCGCTGCACACCGGATGTGCACCCTTCCCCTTTTTCTGCAATCCTTCACAAAATTGGTGCAAGCGGATACGGCGTGAACCATCTGCCATTCGAACATATCCAGCAATCATGCGGATTTTATGGGCTGTGCAACGGGCACGGCCCCTGCTACGCAGCATGAGTGAAACTGATTCGGTGACCCCCCTGTTCACCGCTTTCGGCCATTGATCCCAAGGAGTCCCCCCGTGAACGCTCGTCGTCCCCTGGCCCTGGCCGCCGCGCTGCTGTTCGCGGCGCTGGCCGGGTGCTCGGACCTGGAACCGCCCACGCTCGCCACCCCCGCGGCGCCGCAGACGGTGCTGGGCAACAGCATCAGCCTGAACGGTGTGCTCACGTTCATCGGCCTGCCGGACCTGTCGGGCACGCGCACGGCCAGCAAGCGCATCATCGCCTCGCAGGGCGGCTTCGTGGAGCTGAACGGGTTCCGGGTAGACATCCCGGCGGGCGCGCTGCCGGCGGACACGACGGTCACGATCAACCTTCCCACCGACAACGTGCTGGGAAAGCGCCTGATCGCGGACTTCGAACCGCACGGGGTGCAGTTCAACACGCCGGTCACCCTCACGTTTCCCCTGACGGGCGTGCTGATGCTGGGCGGACCGGTGGAGGTGGCGCGGTGGGAGAACGGCGCGTGGACGTCGCTGGGCGGCAGCGTGAACCTGCTGGGCACCAAGCTGACGGGGCAGACGCCGCACTTCAGCACGTACGGCGGCAAGTACGTCCTGGCGGGCGGCTGATGCAACGGCACGGCTGATCTCCCCGCTCCGCGGACGATGAGCAAGGCCATCCCGCCGCACCTCCTGGTGGAGCGCGCCCTGGCGCTGGTGCCCGACTACGAGGAGTTCCTCCCCCTGAGCGACGCCGTGATCGGCGCCTCGCGGGTGGACCTCGAAAAGGTGTGGGCGCGGTCGGGGGCGTACGCCACGGTGGGCAAGCGGGTGGTGGACCCGGCGCGGGTAGACGAGCTGATGCGCCAGCTGCTGGAGAAAAGCCAGCAGCGCCTGCGGGACCTGTTCGACCTGGTGCTGGGCGCCATCCGCGAGCAGCAGGCGGGCAACGCGGGCACGGCGGCGGAGATGCTCGTGCGCGCGGGGGAGATGGAAGAGGGCGAGCGCCGGCTGGACAAGGCGGACCGCATCTACCGCATGGCCCTGGGCCTTTCGCAGGACCTGCGCGACAAGGCGCCGCACATCCTGGCCCTGCGCCGCCTGGGCCGCACGGCGCGCACGGCGGGGCACCTGGACGAGGCGTGGAGCTGGTACGAGCAGAGCTGGCAGCTGGCCGTGGACGCCATGGACGTGGAGGGACAGGTGATCGCCTGCCAGGGCCTGGGCAACGTCTGCGACGACCGGGGCGAGCGCGAGCGGGCCCGGACGTGGTGGGACCGGGGGCTGGAGATGGCCGCCGGGCTGGACCAGCCGGCGCTGGAGTGGCCGCTGTACATCAACCTCTCCGTGCTCACCATGCTGGAGGGCGACCTGGCCGAGGCCGAGCGGCTGCTGGGGCGGGCACGCGAGCGGATGGAGCGCACCGGATGGGCCGGGGCGCGGATGTTCTGGATGAACAACCGCGGCCTGCTGCAGATGGAGCACGGCGACGCGGCCGCCGCGGAGGCGGTGTTCCGCGAGGCGCTGGCGGAGCCGGAGGCGCAGGGGCACTGGGAGCTCACCCTGCGCGTGAACCTGGGCGAGGCGCTGCTCCGCCAGGACCGGCTGCTGCAAGCGGCCGACGAGGCGCGGCGGGCGGAGGAGGTGGCCATCGTCCACCGCCTGGTGCCGGACCTGGTGGACGTCTACAACCTGCTGGGCTCCATCGCGCGGGACCGCTGCGACGAGGAAGGCTTCGTGTTCTACGAGCAGGGGCTGCGCGTGTGCCAGGAGCGCGGGCTGCCGCGCAAGACGGAGGCGGCGGTGCTGCACGGATACGGGCAGCTGCACTGCGCCTGCGGGCGGCCCGAGGAGGGGCGGGGATACCTGGATGCCGCGCGCGACGTGTACCGCGCCCTGGGCTTTGCGCCCGAGCTGGCGCGGGTGGAGAACGACGTGGCACGGCTGGAGCCGGAGCCGGTGTAGGGGGATGATAATGCGGCCGGATTGATGTGGATGGCTTAGGATGTGGGAAAACGGGGTCTGGGGGGACCTCGCGCGGGGGGGCCGATTCGTCGGCTCCCCCGCCATCTTTTTGTCCCGGCGCGAGACGCGGAGAACCCCGCCTCCTCCTCTCTTTTCCGCGGCGTCCCGCGACCTCGGCGCGAGCCCCATCCGTAGAAGCCGGGCTCCCCACGCTTCACCGGGGACGTTCCATCGATTCGTCCTCGCAAGAGGACGCGCGTTGACCCCTGCAGTAAACAGGTGTATATTTGCTATCTCGTTTGGTGGCTTGTAAATACGTCGGTCGTCTGGCCCCGGAGACGGGGAGGTGGATAGGCCGTTTTTTTACATTTTCAGGGGTGCCACAATGACGGTTCGGCGAGCGGACGACCGACGAGTACGCCTGGTGCTGGCGCAGCCGACGGGATGGATCACGGGGGGCGAGATTCCCTCGCGGCGCCCCCGGCGCCGGGACGCCTTCATCGACAAGATCGAGGTGCGCGACGGGCTGCCGGAGCGCTGCGAGCGCGGCGAGAGCCTGGTGCTGCTGCTGGACGGCGCGGACGGCGAGGGCGTGCTGGTGACGGGTGCCGTGGCCGGGCGGGTGCCCCACGGCAGCGAGACGCCGGACCTGCTGGACCGGGCGGCCGTGGGCGCGTCGGTGTTCCTGCGCGAAAAGACGCGCACGGAAAAGCGGCAGCGGCTTCCGGACCAGCTCATCGGCTACTTCGAGGCGCTGAACGCGG
>DASQZE010000394.1:0-7918 GCA_035638875.1 Longimicrobium sp. | reverse complement strand
TGACGCCGCGGGACGAGAACATGGACGGCCGCGTGAACACCGCCCTGCTCGACCACTTGCGCCTGACGCGGCTGGCCAGGCTCTCACACGAGGATGGGAGCGCGCCGGCGTGCCGGTGAGGGACGGAAGTGCGTGAGTGCGTGAGTGCGTGAGTGCGTGCGGGAAAGAGGGAGTGCGGAAAAGTGGGGTGCGGAAGGATCCGCGCGTGTGAACGGCCCGTCGCTGCGCGACGGGGGCCCTCTCCCCCGCCATCCTTTTTGCTCGTTCCTCGCAACGGCTGGCGACCCCTCCCCCAACTTCGGGGGAGGGGTTGGGCGCGGGCGGCGTTTTGTACGCGGCGCGGAGTGCGTGTGGCCCACGGGGCTGCCGAGTGGGGCAACCGGGCACGAAGTTCTCCCCCTCTCCCGTACGGGGAAGGCAACCGAGGGTGCCGACAGGTGGTGTACGGGAGAGGGGGCCGGGGGGTGAGGGCCCCGCGCGGAGCTGGCGGTCCGGGCGCCGTTGCGTGAGGGATGCGCGCCCGCAGGGCCGAGACCCCGGAGCGGCGGGGCAACAGCAGTATCGTTGCCCTGACGCGCAGGGGGCTCGGCGCCGTTGGCAACGGTTGTATCGTTGCCTACGGCGCGCGCAGCCCGACCCGGAGCGCAGCGGAGGGGCACGCCCGCACCCGCCGTCGCAGTTTTCCGTTTTCCTCCACGAAACGCCGGATGAACCGTCCGCCGAACCGTCAGTTCATCGTGGGATCGGTGGCGGAGGGGGCGGGCTGCACCAGGAGCGGCGTCTCGTGCGGCGGCGTGTCGCCCACCTGCACGATGAACCGGTACATGCCGGGCCGGGGAAACTGCACCCCCACCAGCGCGAACAGCTGGTTGGCCGTGGAGTACTCGCCCGGCACCACGTGCGGCGCCATCATCTCGCCGGCGGCCTCGAAGAGCGCGTTGCCGTCCTCGTCTTCCATGCTCACGCGCACGGGGAACATGCGCCCGCTGTCCGCGAACTCCGCCTCCACGCGGAACGCGAACACCATCTTGGGATGCACGACGGGAAAGTCGGCCGCGGCAATGCGGTCGAAGATGCCCATCAGGTTGAGCTTGCCTTCCTGCGATACGTTGGCCTCGTCGGCCAGCACGGCCATCGGTATTCTCACGGTCGGTCTCCACTGGGACAGTCGTCGGTTCCCCCCTGCCGCACCCACATCTCGTCCACCCGCGCCGTCTCCGGGAGCGCGTCCGCCTCCGCCGCATCTGCCGCCACGGCCGTGGAGTCCAGCCCGAAGCTGATCCCCGGCGCGGCGGGCGACCACACGGCCACGCGGCCCTCGCCCTGCCCCGCGCACATCCGCCCGTAGCGCCCGCGCAGCTCCGCCAGGGTGGAGCCCACGCCCACCCCGGCGCTCGTCCGCAGCCCCACGGTGTCCATCAGGATGCGGCTCACCGTCTCGCCGTTCAGCACGGCCACGACGGGGTTGCCGGCCAGCCGCACCAGCAAGCCGCGCTCCGCGAGCCCCTCCGACCCCTGCCAGGTGGTGTCGCGCGCCTCGGGGCACAGGCTGCGCACGTCGGCGGCCTTCATGTCCAGCCGCAGGGGACCCACGCCGTAGCGCGTCACGGACACGTCCTTGAGCCCGCCGCATCCGCCTGCGACCACTTCGCTGCCGGCGCGGATGCGGATGGTGTCCTGCGACACGGGGAGGTCTTCCCCGCCCGCCCGGGTGACCCAGGCGCGCACGGCAAAGCGCGTCGTGGTGTCGGTCGCGGCGGCGGCAGCGCCGCGGGCACGGGGCGCGGGGGGCGTGCGGACGGCCTGCTGGAACTCGCCGCTTTCGCCGGGGGCGATGGTGCCCAGGGCGATGACGATGCGCGTGCCCTCGCCGGAGGAGGTGATGCGCGGCGGCGGACCGGACCGGGTGGGCGCGGACGCGGAATCGCGCAGCACCTCCACGGGCGCGCCCACGAACAGGTTCAACTCGCCGGCAAGGGGCCGCTCGGTGGCGTTGACCACCTGCACGCGCAGGGTGTCCTGCTCGTTCCACGCCCAGTCGCGTGCCACGTACAGGTGCACGTCCACGCGGCGCGGCACGGAATCCACCTGCACGGGCTCGTGCGGCGCCTGCGGGGGCTTGTCGCGGCAGGCCACCGTCCCCAGCGCCGCGCCGACGACCATCGCCATCCATCCGAACCGCCGCCCGGGCACGCCGTGGCGCGCCCCCGTCATCCCTCGCATTCCGTGTCGCCGCCGGCTGGGGAAATGGGAACTGCTCGCGCGGTGCAACATGGCGGCGCGGGGCCGCGCGCGCGAGCCCCGCTTTTGCGTGCGCCCGCGCGAC
This sequence comes from Longimicrobium sp., assembly GCA_035638875.1. Lineage (GTDB taxonomy): Bacteria > Gemmatimonadota > Gemmatimonadetes > Longimicrobiales > Longimicrobiaceae > Longimicrobium. The sequence goes on along the minus strand of DASQZE010000394.1, from coordinate 5,592 downwards.
TCTATCTTGTGCCCCCTTCGCCGGCACGCGGCCGGCGCCCACGGGCCCTTCCAGGAACGGACGCAGCGATGGCGGACCAGCCGCAGCAGGACAACCCGACGCTGAACCTGGCGCAGCGCACCCGCACGCCCACCGAGGACGAGCGGCTGCTGCAGTCGCCGGCAGAGGCGCCGTCCGCGCACGACTTTCTTCACTCGGACCCGTGGCGGGTGTTCCGCATCATGGGCGAGTTCGTGGAGGGGTTCGACAACCTGGCCCGCATCGGGCCGGCCATCACGATCTTCGGCAGCGCGCGGACGCCGGCGGACCACCCGGAGTACGCGGCCGCGCGCGAAACGGCGCGGATGCTGGGCGAGGCGGGGTTCGGCATCATCACGGGCGGCGGGCCGGGGATCATGGAGGCGGCCAACCGCGGCGCCAAGGACGCCAAGGTGCTGTCCGTGGGGTGCAACATCGAGCTCCCGTTCGAGCAGGGAATCAACCCCTACGTGGACGTGGCCATCAACTTCCGGTACTTCTTCGTCCGCAAGACGATGTTCGTGAAGTACGCGGAGGCGTTCGTCATCTTTCCGGGCGGGTTCGGGACGATGGACGAACTGTTCGAGGCGCTTACGCTCATCCAGACGGGCAAGGTGCGCGACTTTCCCGTGGTGCTGATGGGGAGCGCGTACTGGAAGGGATTGATCGAGTGGTTCCGCACGGCGCTGCTGGCGGAGGGCAAGATCTCGCCGGACGACCTGGACCTGGTGGTGGTGACGGACTCGCCGGAAGAGGCCGTGCGGACGATCGTGGACTGCTACGAGAACAACTGCTCGCTCAGCGGCCGCCCCTCGCGGAGGCGGCAGCGGGAGCCGGCGGGATCGGCCGGCCGCGGCGACACCGGCTCCGCGCCCGAGGCGGTTCGCGCGGATGGTGTCTCCGTGCCGAATACGCGTGCGGATCGCGATCCGGCGTCGCCAGCGAACACGCCCGCGGAGCCCGAGAAGGGCGACGCGCAGTAGTCGGGAGGCAGGAGGCGGCAGGCGAAAGCAGGTGTCGCCCGGCAGCGGTACGAATCGCCGGCCACAGGCAGGAGCCGCCGGGGAAGGGCGGCGGTCCGTCCGGAGCGAATGAATTCGCCGCTGGAAGGGCACGAAGTCCGCCTGCGCGGACTGCACGGCAGCCTGCCGTGAGCGCGGCACAGATCAGCCGGAAGCGGCAGTCCGCGCAGGCGGACTTCGTGTGGTCGTTGCGGCGAATTCATTCGCTCTGTCCGGGAGCCGGCCATTTCCCGATCGGTAGCCGTGGCCGGACCCGGCGGATGGCTCGCCGTGCGAATGTGACAGCGGATTTCATTTCGCCCGGGACGCGGGCGATGGCGGTTTTTTCGTACCTCAACGCGGATGCAGCGGATGGCGAAGAGCAAGTTCCTTTCGGGGAAGCGCATCGAGCCGAAGAAGATCGGCGCCGGGATGACCGTCACCGAGATGGTGGACGGGACGTTCCAGGCCTACAACGCGGCGCGGCTGCGCGAGGCCTGCCATCTCTTCACCCAAAAAATGCTGGAGGACGACGTCACCGTCGGCCTCACGATGACGGGCGCGCTCACGCCGGCGGGGCTGGGGATGAGCTCCGTCATCCCGCTCATCGAGGCGGGGTTCGTGGACTGGATCATCAGCACGGGCGCCAACCTGTACCACGACACGCACTTCGGCATCGGGCTGGAGCTGCGCCAGGGCAACGCGCAGATCAGCGACACGGTGCTGCGCGAAGAGGAAGTCGTGCGCATCTACGACATCTTCTTCGACTACTCCGTGCTGCTGGACACGGACGCCTTCTTCCGGACGATCATCACCGGGGACGAGTTCCAGAAGCCCATGTCCACGGCGGAGTTCCACTACCTGTGCGGCAAGTACGTCGCCGCGCGCGAGCAGGAGCTGGGCATTGGCCGCAAGTCGCTGCTGGCGGCGGCGTACGAGTTCGCCGTGCCCATCTACACGTCGTCGCCCGGCGACTCGTCCATCGGGATGAACGTGGCGGCCAAGGCGCTGCAGGGAAACAAGCTGACGTTCGACGTGAACGCCGACGTCAACGAAACGGCGTCCATCGTGCTCGAGGCCAAGCGCTCGGGTGGCAAGTCGGCCATCTGGATCCTGGGCGGCGGAAGCCCCAAGAACTTTGCCCTGCAGACGGAGCCGCAGATCCAGGAGGTGATGGGCATCGACGAAAAGGGCCACGACTACTTTCTGCAGGTGACGGATGCGCGCCCCGACACGGGCGGCCTGTCCGGCGCCACGCCGGCGGAGGCGGTGAGCTGGGGGAAGATTGACCCGGAACGCCTGCCGGACGCCGTGGTCTGCTACCTGGATTCCACGGTGGCGCTGCCCATCCTGACGGCGTACGCGTTCGACAACCACGCGCCGCGCACGCCCAGGCGCCTGTACGACCGCCGCGACGCCATGATGCAGCGCATCCGCGACGAGTACGAGAAGTCGGAGCGCAACGAGAGTTCGCAGGAAACCGCGCGCGACCACGCCGTGCACGAGGGCGGCATGCTGGATCGCGACCGGTAGGCGAGGGATCAGGAGCAAACGTGGATATCGGCCGTGCGCTTCGATCGGGGGCGCACGGCCGATCTGCACAACCGACGGAACGTGCGATGGATCTCCTCGATCCACCGCTCCATTCCTGGACACGGCCGCACATTTCCTGGCTGACGATGATGGATTTTCCCCGCCTGACCACGTTCCTGGCCGACCTGGCCGAAAACAACCGCCGCGAGTGGTTCGAGGAACACCGCGCGGAGTACCAGGACCTGCGCGAGCAGTTCACGGCGTTCGTGGGCGAGATCATCGAGCGCACGGCGGACTTCGACGCGCGCGTGCGGTGGAAGGACCCCAAGGAGTGCCTGTTCCGCATCTACCGCGACGTGCGGTTCAGCAACGACAAGTCGCCGTACAAGACCACGTTCAGCGCGTACATCAGCGAGCAGAACCGCCGCGGCGCGCCGCCGGGGTACTACCTGGAGGTGGATGAGAAAGGGGTGATGCTGGCCGCCGCGGGCATCTGGCTGCCGCCCGCCGACGTGCTGGCCCGCCTGCGCGCCTCGCTCGCCGAGCATCCGGAGCGCTTCGAGAAGGTGCTGCGCGGCAGGGGCTTCCGAAAGGCGTTCGGCGAGCTGCAGGGCGACCGCCTGACGCGCCCGCCGCGCGGCTACACGGCGGAGACCCCGCTCATCGAGCACATCAAGCGCAAGAGCTACATCGTCTGGCGCGAAACCGACGCCCGCGAGATCACGCACGACGACGCGCTGGCGTACGTCGCGGACTCGTTCCGCACCGCCCGCCCGCTGGTGGAGTGGGTGCGCGGCGTGCTGGAGAGCGCGCCGGCGGACGACGAGGATTGAAACCCGGGACGGCAGCATCGTGGCGCTGGTGTTCGCGTACGTACTGGGGTGGTAGGGGTGGGCGGAGGGGGAGAACCCGGTTCGTGCACTGAGGCGGGCTCTCCGGCACGGGCGAGGGCCCCCTCCCCCCGGCCCCCTCCCCCGCTTCGCGGGCAGTGAGGGGGAGAACTGCATTTCCCGCGAACACCCAGCCCCCGTGCCGGGGCTCGCCCGTTCCATCTCCCTCCCCCACGCCGTTTGTGGGGAGGGTCGGGGGGGGGGCGCTCCGCCCGTGCGCAGGGTTTGGGACGCGCACGGATTCCGCCTTTGACGAACGAGGGGCCGCGCGGAATCATCCGCGGCCCCTCGCGTTTTCGGCACCGGCGCCGCTCAGCCGCCGATGTCGACGAGCACCTGGATGACGCCGTACGGCACGCGCGCGCCAAAGCGCGAGCTGGCCTCGGGGCCGTTGAGAAAACGCACCTCGCGCACGTTGTGCGTGGGGACCTCGCGCAGCCGTTCCACCGAGCCCAGCGGCTGCGTGCCCAGGTACACGGTCGGGTAGCCCTGCCCGCCGACGAAGGAGCGCTGCTGCAGCCACGACGGACGCAGCTGCTGCACCAGCTCCAGCACGGTGGACGCGGTGCTCCCCTCGATGTCCGCTTCCACGATCACGCGCGCTCCGCCGCTCGAGGCCCTCGCGCCGCTCCCCGACGTCGCTCCGCCCGCGGACGCCGCCGGGCCGCAGGCTGCCAGTGCCACCAGCAGCACGCCCGCCATCCATCGTTGCATCCCGCTCATCGTCCCTTGCTCCTCGCTGATTTCCGGCGCGCGTCCATCGCCCGCATCATCCCGTTTCTACACCCGAGCGGGAGGCCTGTGCATCCTGCGATCCCGCATCCTCCGAGAACGGATGGGCGAGATCCGGGCCGGGGCGGCGCACCTGCCGCGGCGGAGCAGATTCCTCAGTCGTTCCTCCTTCGGAATGACCCGTTTTCTCGGATCATCTACTCGTCCACCGTGCCGAGGGCGGCGCCGTGGGTGCGGATGACCTCGGCGTAGAAGCGGGCGCTGCGCTTGGGCGTGCGCTGCTGCGTCCGCAGGTCCACGTGGATGAGGCCGAAGCGCCTGGCGTATCCCGCACTCCACTCGAAGTTGTCCAGCAGCGACCACGCGAAGTAGCCGCGCAGGTCCACGCCGCGGCGGATGGCCTCGTGCGCGGCGCGCAGGTGGCCGCGGTAGTAGGCCTCGCGCAGCGGATCATCCACCATGCCGCCCTCGGCCACGGGCGGATCGTAGAAGGCGGCGCCGTTCTCCGTGATGTACAGCGGCACGCCGCCGTAGCGCTCCTTGACCCACACGAGCACGTCCGTGAGCGCCGGCGGATACACCTCCCACCCCATTTCTGTATGCGCGTGCCGGGCCTGCCGCACGCGCCCCTCGCGCACGGGCAGGTTCGCGGGATCGTCGCGGGTGACGCTGCGCGTGTAGTAGTTGATCCCCAGCCAGTCGATGGGCTCGCGCAGCGCCTCCGCCTCGCCGTCCGCGTGCGCCGGCCATGCCTCGCCGAAGATGTCGCGCAGTTCCCCGGGATAGCGTCCCAGGAACACGGGATCCAGGTACTGCCGGTTCATGTACGCCTCCGCGCGTGCCTGCGCGGCGACGTCCTCGGGGCGCTCGGAGGCGGCGTACTTGGGCTCCAGGTTCACCACGAGCCCGATGCGGTTGCGGCCCTCCGCCCGGTACGCGCGGACGGCGGCGGCGTGCGCGCGCAGCAGGTTGTGCGACACGCGCGGCGCCTCCCACGTGCTGCGGTGCCCCGGCGCGTGCTCGCCCACCAGGTAGCCGGCGTGCATCACCACCCACGGCTCGTTGAGCGTGCTCCACATGGGCACGCGGTCGTCCAGCGCGCGCACGACGGTGGAGGCGTAGTCCGCGAACCAGTGCGCGATGTCGGGGTTCAGCCAGCCGCCGCGGTCGTCCAGCGCGGCGGGAAGGTCCCAGTGGTAGAGCGTGGCGTTGGGCTGGATGCCGCGCGCCAGCAGCCCGTCCACCAGCCGCTCGTAAAAATCCAGCCCCGCGCGGTTGATCCGCCCCGTCCCCTCGGGAAAGATGCGGCTCCACGAGATGCTGAAGCGGTACGCCTGGAGCCCCAGCTCCGCCATCAGCGCGATGTCGTCCGCCCAGCGGCGGTAGTGGTCGCACGCCACGTCGCCGGTGTCGCCGTT
>DASQZE010000393.1:0-6132 GCA_035638875.1 Longimicrobium sp. | reverse complement strand
CGGAGGCGCTGGCCCGGCTGGCCGCCGCGCCTCCCGGCCCTGCTCGCGCCGCCGCGCTGGAAGCCGTCCTGCGCGACCGGCTCGCCGCCCGCGACGCACGCTCCGACCCGGCCGCCACGGAAGCCGTGCGGATGATCGAGTGCGCTGGCGGGCGGATGCGTGTCCGCGCGCTGGCGGCGGCCGTCGGCGTGGGGGAGCGGCGGCTGGAGCAGGTCTTCCATCGCCACGTGGGCCTCTCGCCCAAGGCCGTCTCCCGGCTGGCCCGCTTCCGCGCGACGGTGGAGGTGCTGCAGCGGGAGCCGGGCCGCGCATGGACGGACATCGCCTACGACTGCGGCTTCTACGACCAGTCGCACCTGGTGAACGAATTCCAGTCGCTCGCCGGCCTGGCGCCCGGCGACTTCCGGGACCGGGGCTGCGGATTTTTCCAAGACGGGATGGACGCCGCGGAGTAGACTTCCGGACGCGGATCGACCCAAGTCCATCAACCGTCCGGAGCGAGCGATGATGCAGCACGAGGAGCGCGGGGATGCAGGAGCGCCGCTGCGGGGGCGCGTGGCCGTGGTCACGGGCGCCAGCCGCGGGGCGGGGCGGGGGATCGCGCTGGAGCTGGGCGCCGCCGGGGCGGTCGTGTACGTGACGGGGCGCAGCACGCGCGCCGCGCCGGCCGCCGGCTACGAGACGATCCTGCGCGATTCGGGGATGGACGCCCTCCCGGGCAGCGTCGACGAAACGGCGGACGAGGTCACGCGGCTGGGCGGCACGGGCATCGCCATGCGCTGCGACCACACGCGCGAGGACGACGTGCGCGCCCTGTTCGCCCGCGTGGAGGCCGGGCACGGCGGGCTGGACCTGCTGGTGAACAACGCCTGGGGCGGGCACGAGGCGTTCAGCGCGTCGTCCATGGGCGCGCCGTTCTGGGAGCAGGCGCTGGACCAGTGGGAGGCCATGTTCGACCGCGGTGTGCGCAACCACCTGCTCGCCAGCCGGATCGCGGCGCCCATCTTCATCCGGCAGCGGCGCGGGCTCATCGTCACCACGTCGTACTGGGACCGGGGCAACTACCTGCGAGGCAACCTGTTCTATGACGTGGCCAAGGCCGCCATGAACCGGCTGGCGTTCGCCATGGCGGAGGAGCTGAGGCCGCACGGCGTGGCGTCGCTGGCCGTGGTGCCGGGGTGGATGCGGACGGAGTTCGTGCTGGCGTCCAAGCACGCGGACGAGTCCACCTGGCGCGACCACCCCGAGTTCGCCCGCACGGAATCGCCGCGCTACGTGGGCCGTGCCGTCGCCGCCCTGGCCGCCGATCCCGGCGTGATGGCGAAGAGCGGCGGCATCTACCGCGTGGGCGACTTGGCCGTGGAGTACGGCTTTACCGACATCGACGGCCGCGTGGTCCCGCCGTTCGAACTGGGCGAGGGGTGAAAGGCACAAGGTGTAGCGGTGGATGCGGTCCGAGCCGAGCGAATGAATTCGCCGCAACGACGACACCAAGTCCGCCTGCGCGGACTGCGAATTCCGGACTGGGGACGTAGCTGTCTCGCAAAACAAGGCAACGCAAACCTCGCGCTTCGCTCTGGCCGCCGATCGTTGCGTGGCACATAGTCCACGCAGGTGGACTTCGTGTGCTTGTTGCAGCGAATTCATTCGCCCGGCTGGGAGCCTGCCCGATCAACGCTGCCGATCAGCGACGAACAAACAGCCGCGGGCGACCATCGCCCGCGGCTGCCGTATTTGCGTCAGACCGCCGCCTGGGGCTCGCTGTCCAGGTGCGCCATCTGCGACGGGTCGTAGCGGTCGCCGGCGACCGCATCGGCGGGCACGGCCTGCTCCATGCGCGCAAGGTCGTCCGCATCCAGTTCCACCTGCAGCGCACCCAGCGCCTCCGCCAGCCGGTCGCGGCGGCGGGCGCCCACCAGCGGCACGATGTCCTCGCCGCGCGCCAGCACCCACGCGATGGCGATCTGCGCCACCGTCACGCCCTTCGCCTCCGCGACTTCGCGAAGCGCTTCCACGAGGCCCAGGTTGCGCTGCAGGTTCTGGCCGTTGAAGCGCGGCAGGTAGGTGCGAAAGTCCGTCGCGGCCGTGCTCGTGCCGCCCGTCCAGTGCCCGCCCAGCAGCCCGCGCGACAGCACGCCGTACGCCGTGATCCCCACGCCCAGCGCGCGGCACGCCGGCAGGATCTCCCCCTCGATGCCGCGCGACATCAGCGAATACTCGATCTGCAGGTCTACGATGGGATGCACGGCATGCGCGCGGCGAACCGTCTCCGCGCCGGCCTCCGACAGGCCGATGTGCCGCACGTACCCCGCCTGCACCATCTCCGCGATGGCCCCGACCGTTTCTTCGATGGGCACCGCGGGATCCACGCGGGCAATGCGGTACACGTCCACGTACTCCGTCCCCAGGCGCTGCAGCGTGTAGGCCAGCGAGTTCCTGACTGCCGCCGGCCTCCCGTCCACGCCGCCCCATCCGCCCGCCGGGTCGCGCATGGCCCCGAACTTCACGCTGATCTGCACGGCGTCGCGCGGCCGGTCCCGCAGCGCCTCGCCGATCAGCATCTCGTTGTGCCCCATCCCGTAGAAGTCGCCCGTGTCGATGAGCGTGACTCCCGCGTCCAGCGCCGCGTGGAGGGTGGCGATGCTCTCCGCGCGGTCGGCCGGGCCGTACATCCCCGACATCCCCATGGCCCCCAGCCCCAGCGCCGATACGCGCGGACCCGTGCTCCCCAGCTGCCGAGTGATCATCATCGTGCCAAGCTCCCGTGGATGTTTCGATGCCGTGGGGGCCGGTCGCGGGATGCGATCCGCCGCCGGCCTTGTGTACGGCGACAATGATCGCGAGCTTTGGTATCCAACGTAAAGTAGGCACCCGAAAGTGCTATAGGTACCCGATGGATACTATCGAGCAGAACGGGGAGATTCCCCTGACGGAGCCCATCACCCCCGCGCAGGAGGCGTTGCTCCGGGACGTGCTGGATCGCGTGGCGGACAAGTGGACCCTGCTGGTGCTGGAGGCGCTGGAGGAGGGCGGCGGGATGCGGTTTACGCGGCTGCGCGACCGCATCGGCGGGGTGAGCCAGAAGATGCTGACCAAGACGCTGCGCCAGCTGGAGCGCGACGGCCTGGTGACGCGCCGCGTGTATCCCGAGGTGCCGCCGCGCGTGGAGTACCGCCTGACGGAGCGCGGCCACACCCTGAACGAGGCGACCTGCGCGCTGTGGCTCTGGGTGGAGGCCAACACCGACGCCGTCCAGCAGGCACGCCGCGCGTACGACCAGAAGGCGGGCGCGGGCTCGGGCCACGAGTAAACGATCCCGTTTACGCTAAACGTTTCGGCGTGTAGTGTACGAAATGTGGGTAGTACGCCCTTCGTTCCCTCTTGAAGTGTGTTCAAGAATCTCTCCCCGCGCTTGATTTCCTGAGGGAGGCGCGGCCGAAACCCTTCTCCCGGTTAGATCCATGGCGCCGACCGAAGGATCTGGCCCGCATCACCGAGGGCTGGCAACGCGGCGGGAGGCCCGCCCCCCGGTTGTGCGGAGTAGATCCTTCGGTCGCGCGCAAAGGCCTGTGCACGTTGAGGTTACCCGCGTGCGCTCCCTCAGGAAATCAAACCGAGTGTTCGAATCCCCGGAGGAATCTTAAACACACTCTCAGAAAGTGCTCGTCCAGCGCACGCCGCGACGCCGATAAACTCCAGGCGCACCAGCACCTCGTCCGGCCCGATCTCCGGTACGGGCATTGTCTTGGACGTGAGCGCATCGATCCCGCCAAACGGATCGATCGCGATGGCGCGCATCATCCCCTCCACGTTCTCCCCCCTCCGGCGCGTTGCGGATTTCTGCCCCGCGCTGACCATGGTCGGCGCCGTCTGTGAGCATTTGTACGCACGACAGCGCACTCCGTACGCGCCTGCTGCGGCACTTGCGAATGTGAATTTACGTCGTAATATGTAATTTCATTCGGATCGCTACCCTGTCTGGAGCAGAGCAAGATGAAACACAGGTGGCTTCACGCGGGCCGGCTGGCCGTGCTCGCCGTCGCGGTGATCGGCACACCGCTGGGCGCGCAGCAGACGAACTTGGGCATCCAGAACGCATCGCCGACGGCGCAGATCGCACGTTCCGGCGCCCGGCCGCCCGACGTTGCCTCTCCCCAGGCGATCGTCGAGGCGCTGTACGACGTGATCACCGGCCCCGCCGCGCGGCCGCGGGACTGGGACCGGTTCCGCTCCCTCTTTCTGAGCGGCGCACAGCTCGCCTGGGTGCAGCCGGGCCCGGGGGGGCAGTCGTACTTCTACAACCTGTCGGTGGAGGACTTCATCCGGCTGGCCGGACCGGGCTACCAGATGGGCGAGGGATTCTGGGAGCGGGAGATCGGCCATCACGTGGACCAGTTCGGCACCATCGCCCAGGTGTTCAGCACGTACGAGATGCGCCTGGCCGGCCCCAAGGCCGACGTGGTGGAGCGGGGCATCAACGGCGTGCAGCTGCTCTACTACCAGAACCGCTGGTGGATCACCAACCTGGTGTTCGACACCGAGACCCCGTCCAATCCCATCCCGTCGCGCTACCTGGGCAACACGGGCGGCTGATGTACCGGGCACTGGGCGGCCTGCCAGCCAGGAACGCTCCGGTGGCGGTGGAATCCAGTGGCGGCCCGCGCGACCCGACGCGGGTTTGTTGTAGCAGGATCGGGCTGGTTTGACGGCGTGGTTCCGGAACGTCCCGGAGAAAACATTTCCCGCAACCAGGAGAAAACGATGAGCAAACAACTCGGCCGGATGGGGAAACTCGTTGGCGGGGCTGCAACCCTGGCGATGCTTGGCTTTGGCACGGCCCAGGCGTTCGCTTCACCCGGCGCGGCAACGCAGGCAGCTCCGTACTGCGGCCACGATACGTGCAGTGTGGCCTGTCAGGAGGCCGGGTACCGGTTCGGCCGCTGCCAAAACTGGAGCTGCATGTGCAGCGCGGCCGGCACGTGGGTGCCCCTCTGAAATCCTGGCTGGCACTGCGCTAGTTGCCGTCGTGCGGAATTGTCCGAAAGCCGCGGGCAGATCGTGCCCGCGGCTTTCGTGCGTCAGCAGGCACGGCAACGGTGCCCATCTCCGTCATCACACCACCCGCTCGCCCGCTTTCCACACGCCCTCGATGATGGGCGCGGCGAGGCGGTAGGGGATCTCGGCGGCGGATTGGGCGCGCCAGAGCACCAAGTCGCCGGGCGCGCCGGGGGCCAGGGTGCCGCGGCCGTCCGGCAGCTCCAGCGCGGCGGCGCCCCCGGCGGTGGCGGCGCGAAGGGACTCGGCGGGGCTCATTCCCATGCGGCTGCAGGCGGCCGTCAGGACGAAGTGCATGGACGGCGTGGGCGAGCTGCCGGGGTTGAAGTCCGTGGCCAGCGCGACCGTGGCGCCCGCATCCAGCAGCGCCCGCCCCGGCGCCCACCGCGGCCGGCCCAGAAAGAAGAGCGTCGCCGGCAGCAGCGTCGCCACGGTAGAGGACGCCGCCAGCGCCGCGATCCCCGCCTCGCTGATGTCGCCCAGGTGGTCGGCGGAGGCGGCGCCCATCTCCGCGGCCAGCTCCGCCCCGCCGCTCCCCTCCAGCTCGTCCGCGTGCAGCTTGGGCCGCATCCCGTGCGCCAGCCCCGCGCGAAGGATCCGCTCCGTCTCGTCCCGCCCGAACACGCCCGGCTCCATGAACACGTCGCAGAAGCGTGCCAGCCCCGCCTCCCCGACCGCCGGGATCATCTCCTCCACCAGCAGGTCCACGTACGCCGCGCGGTTTTCGCGGTACTCCGGCGGCACCTCGTGGCCGCCCAGGAACGTGGGGATGAGCTCGATGGGCTGCATCCCGTTCAGGCGGCGGATGGCGCGCAGCGTCTTGATCTCGGATTCCGTGGACAGGCCGTAGCCGCTCTTGACCTCCGCCGTCGTGGTGCCGCCGCGCAGCATCTCGTTCAGCCGGGGCAGGGCCATCTGCACCAGCTCGTCCTCGCTGCGGGCGCGCAGGTCGCGGACGGAGGCGTTGATGCCGCCGCCGCGCCGCGCGATCTCCATGTACGGCACGCCCGTGCAGCGTAGCGCGTACTCGTCCGTGCGGTAGCGGCCGAAGACGGCGTGCGTGTGGCTGTCCACGAA
>DASQZE010000392.1:0-5763 GCA_035638875.1 Longimicrobium sp. | reverse complement strand
CATGAGCGACGGGTGCCCGGAGCCGTAGGCGCGGAACGCCTGCCGTGCGTATTCCTCGGCCTGCTCGTCGCGGCCCATTTCGTCGGCGATGACGAACAGGTCGTGCAGCGCCATGCCCTGGATCTGCTGCAGCCCCTTGCGGCGGGCCGCACGCAGCGCCTTGATGTGCATGCGGTGCGCGCCGGGAAAGTTGCCGCGGCGGATGAGCATGTTGCCCAGCGCGATGTAGGCGCGGGAGTACGAATCCCAGTCGCCGATCTGGCGGGCGATCATGACCGTGTGGCGGAACCACGTCTCGGCGCGGGCCATCTCGTTGCGGCGGCGGGCCAGCTTGCCCACGGCCAGCGCCAGCCGCGCATTGCGCGGCGCGGCCACCGAGGCGGCCTGCGTGTACGCCAGGGCCGTGTTCAGGTGGCCCTGCTGCTCCGCCCACTTGGCGATGCCCGTGCACGCCTGCGCCACGGCCTCGCCGCTGGTGCTGTCGGGCGACGTGAGCATCTCGCCGAACGAGGCCAGCGGCCCCGACAGCTCGTCGCTGATGCGGGCCTCGGCCAGGTCCGCCTGGCGCTTGCGCCCCGCCTCGGCGGAGAACAGGCGTCCGCGCTCGCCCTGCTCGGCGGCGGCCCAGAACATCACGTTGCGGTAGGCCTGCCACAGCAGGATTCCCACTTCGCCGCCCACCTCGCGCAGGATCTCCATGCCCTCGAGCGACTCGGACCCCCGCGTGAGCGGAGGCGGAGTCCGCCAGCGGCGGGGAAGACGCGGCGCGGCCGTCTTGGACCGGGTGCTCTTCATCACCATCTATCTCCTGTTCAGGACCGTGTCTCGGTTACGTTTCCGGACTGCTGTGTATACTATATGCAAGTCTGCGCCAAAACGCCACAATTTTGTTGCATTCCCGTGCAATCCACCTTGTGCAGAAATGTGCAGGAACCGCAGACTGCTACGGGAGCTGCCACCCCGGGCGGATGTGGCGCCATCCGGCTGTGCTCCGCGCCAACATTCAGTATACACACCTTGTATCGCGAATGATCCGTTCTGCGACACTGGTGATACACGTCGCAAAATGTACGCCACTGTAGAGACTTTTGGTGAGAACTGCGACACGCTGCAACGGCTGGGCGCACCCGGGGAGCTCGTCCGTCCCTGCCCATCCGGACGCTGACGCAGGCCGGGACGCGCCATCCCCCAGGGTGCAAACCACACGGGAGAAGCTGATCCATGGGGTTGTTGCAGTGCACTGACGGCGCAGCTGTCCAGCACGTCACTTCATCAAGCCGCGCGCCAGGGCACCAGCGCGGGCCGGAACCCCTGGCCGTTGGCCGGGAATGGTGTCCGCACCGTAGCCGCTAACAAACTGGCACATCGCGCAAGTCCCCATGGTCCGGGCGAAATGCGGCAGCGACGCTACGCCCCGTGCAGTCGCCGGCGGGGGGTGGTACGGCCGTTGCCTTGGAGCGTCGCGCCGCCCGGCAGCCTGCCGGGGGCACGAAGGCGGATCTGGCCGGATGGAGATGACGGATACCACGGGTGCGGTCCACGCGCCGCCGGACGACCGGCGGGAGCAGGAGGACCGCTTTGCGCACGAGCTGCGGGTGCAGCGCTTCGTGCAGCCGGACGACGTGACCTGCGGGCCCACCTGCCTGCGCAAGGTCTACGACTTCTACGGCCTGCGGGTGGACGACGCGGAGGTGCTGGGCGAGATCGACCGCAACGAGGACGGGGGCACGCTGGCCGTGTTCCTGGGCATCGCGGGGCTGCGGCGCGGCTTTGGCGCGCGCATCTACTCGTACGACCTGCGCATCTTCGATCCCACCTGGCACGGGCTGCCGCGCGAGGCGCTGGCGGAGAAGATCCACGCCCGCTTTCCGTTCCTGTCCAGCGACGGCAAGCGGCTGGGGGCGGCGCGCGCGTACCTGGACTTTCTGGAGATGGGCGGCGAGCTGGCCTTCGACGAGCTGTCGCCGGCGCTGCTCAAGGGGATCATCGACCGCGAGCACCCCGTGCTGGCCGGCCTTTCGGCCACCTACCTGTACCGTTTTGCGCGCGAGCGGCAGCTGGACGACGACCGCCTGGTGGAGGACGACGTGGGGGGCGAGCCCATGGGGCACTTCGTGGTGATCTGCGGCTACGAGCACTGGGGGCGGCAGTTCAGCCTGCGCGACCCGTCGCGCCACGTGCCCATTGCCGAAGACGGGCGGCAGGTGGTGGACGGGCAGCGGCTCATCAACGCCATCCTGCTGGGCGACGTGACGTACGACGCGGTGCTGCTGGAGCTGTGGCCGCGGGCGGGTGCCGCGTGAGCCGCAGCCGCGTGATCGCCGTCGTATCCAACCAGGAGGATGCGAAGGGGCTGCCGGAGGGGATCGCCGTTCCCGCGGACCGCTACCTGGAGGGGGGCCAGGCGCTGGGCGAGCCCGGCACCGTCGTCGTGAACCTGTGCCGCTCGTGGAAGTACGGCAGCAAGGGCTACTACGTCTCCCTGCTGGCGGACGCGCGGGGGCAGCACGCCATTCCCCCCGTGGACGTGAGCGAGGGGTTCGCCGACGCGTACGGCCTTTTCCGCACCCTGCAGGAGGCGGGGGTCCCCACCGTTGACCCGGAGGAGATGCGCGCCCGCCGGCGCGCCGCGAAACCGTCGCCGTCCCCCGACGAGGAAGAGGACGAGGCGCCCCGCGCGTTCCCCGTCCCCCTGGTCCGCGTGCAGGAAAAGGACGGGTGGACGGTCCGCCCCCCGGCGGAGGACGAGGCGGCGGAGACGCTGGTGTACCTGGGGAGCGCGGCGGACGCGCGCTTTCGCAACACGGCGCTGGCCGTCTACCGCGAGTGGCCGGCCCCCGTGCTGCGCCTGCAGTTCGTCCGCGAAGACGGGGAGTGGAAGGTGACGGCGCTGGCGCCCGTGCCCCCGCACCGGCTGGCGAAGGAGGAGCACGCGCGGCTGTGCGAGGCGCTGGGCAACGAGAAGCGCATCGTGCGGCGGGGAACGGAGCCGGCGCGCGAGGAGCGCCGCGCCTCCCTGGCCGTCCTCCACGACCCGGAGGACGTTTTCAGCCCCAGCAGCCCGGAGACGCTGGACCGGCTGGAGCGCATCGCCGCCAAGCGGAACGTGCACGTGCGGCGCATTGGGCTGGACGAGCTGCACAAGCTGCCGGAGTACGACGCGCTGTGGATCCGCGCCCTGACGGGGGTGAGCGAGCCGGCGTTCCAGTTCGCCCTGCGCGCAGAGGCGCTGGGCATGCCGGTGGTGGACGACTCGCAGTCCATCATCCGCTGCGGCAACAAGGTGTTCCTGGAGGAGCTGCTGCGGCGCGAAGGGATCCCCACGCCGCGCACCCGGATCCTTACCCGCCACACGCCCTGGGAGCAGGTGGCGGAGCTGGGCTCGCCGCTCGTCATCAAGCTCCCGGATGGCTCGTTCAGCGCGGCCGTGCACAAGGTGAGCAGCCGCGACGAGTTTCGCCGGCGCGCGGACGACATGTTCCGCCGCTCGCCCCTGATCATCGCCCAGGAGTTCCTTCCCACGGACTACGACTGGCGCATCACCGTGCTGGACGGCCGCATCCTCTTCGCCTGCAAGTACCACATGGCGCGGGGGCACTGGCAGGTGCGCACGGAGAACGCGGCGGGCAAGGAGCGCTACGGCCGGGTGAAGGCCGTACCCCGGGAACAGGCGCCGCGCGACGTGGTGGACGCGGCGCTGCGGGCGGCGCGGCTCATTGGCGACGGCTTGTACGGGGTGGACCTGAAGGAGACGGCGGACGGGCCGGTGGTGATCGAGATCAACGACAACCCCAACCTGGACGTGGGCTACGACGACGCTGCGGACGGGACGACGATCTACGAGGACCTGGTGGATTTCTTCGTGCGGCGCATCGAGCAGGGGGCGCCGGAGGCTGCGGCGGGGACGCCGGCGGCACCGGAGGCGGAGCTGCTGGAGCGGGTGCGCAAGCCCATTGCCGCGCGGGGAAGCGCGCGCGGCGGCGACCGGCACTACAAGCCGTTCGAGGTGGCGGGGATGGAGCTGGAGT
The DNA here is from genome assembly GCA_035638875.1 of Longimicrobium sp. Classification (GTDB taxonomy): domain Bacteria; phylum Gemmatimonadota; class Gemmatimonadetes; order Longimicrobiales; family Longimicrobiaceae; genus Longimicrobium. The sequence goes on along the minus strand of DASQZE010000392.1, from coordinate 1,735 downwards.
ACCCCACGGTGGACCGCGACCTGAACGTGGTCTCGCTGGTGGAGCCGGCTTTTCGCGTCCTGGCCGGCCGGGGGACGTCGGACGTGGACCTGGGGGCGGTGGGGTTCAGCAACGAGATCGCGGACCACGTGTTCGAGATCAAGACGCAGGCGCCCGTGCGCAGCCTGGCCGAGGCGGAGGCGGCGCTGGCGGAGGGGATCCAGCGCTTCAGCGCCGTGCTGCACGCGGAGTTCGGCGGGCGGCTGCTGCCCACGGGGATGCACCCGTGGTTCGACCCGCGCAAGGGAAAGCTGTGGACGCGCTCCGGCCTGCGCATCTACACGACGTACGCGCGGCTGTTCGACGTGCGCACGCACGGGTGGATGAACGTGCACGCGTCGCACCTGAACCTGCCCATGGGCCGGGAGGTGGATGCCATCGCCATGCACACGGCGGCGGCGCTGCTCATTCCCTACCTTCCCGCGCTGGCCGCCAGCACGCCGATGTACGACGGCGAGCTGCAGCCGGCGGCGGACGGGCGGCTCGCGTGGATCCTGGAGCACCAGGCGCGCATCCCGGAAAGCTGCGGGGAGCTGGTGCCGGAGTACGTGGAGGGCTTTGGCGACTACCGCAAGCGCATCCTGGCGCCCATGTACCGCGCGCTGGACCGGCTGCCGGACACGGGGGCCATCCGCCACGAGTTCTTCAACACCCGCGGCGCCATTCTGCGCTTTGCCCGGCGCGCCATGGAGATCCGGGTGCTGGACACGCAGGAGTGCGTCAAGATGGACGTGGCCGTGGCCGTCTTCGTCCGCTCGGCGCTCAAGCACCTCACGCAGCGCATCGCGGCCGGGCGGGTGGAGCTGCCGGACCACGCGGTCCTGGTGGAGGACTTTCGCGCCTGCATCGCGGCGGGGAGCACGGCCCGGGTGCGCGCCCCGCACCTGGACGTGGAGCGCGACGGCGACGGCACGGCGGACGTAAAGGAGGTGCTGCGCCACCTGCTGTCGGGCGCCCGCAAGTCCGTGCGCAAGGACGAGGCGGGGTACCTGGACCTGGCGGCGCGGATGGTGGAGGCGGGGACGCTTTCCGAACGCATCCGCGCCGCCCTGGCCCCCGTGGCCAACGCGGACGACGAGACGTTCACCGAGGCGGCGCGCCGCATCTACATCGAGCTCATCGACTGCCTGGAGGCCAACGAGCCCTGGGCGCGCCGGGGGCTGTGAGGAAAGCTTTGTCCTAAGTTGGTGTCGCAGTTCGATTTCGCTGGTGCCAAACTGGCACGCTCCCTGCGTAGTGCGCGCGCCCCGAGGGTAACCACACTAGGCGGGCACCATGGCGCTACGCAGTTTCACGGATTCGCAGGGGCAGGGATGGCGGGTGTGGAACGTGATTCCGCAGTACGACACGGCCCGTGACGAAGACACGATGACGCCGGGCCTCCAGGGCGGATGGCTCTGCTTTGAGAAGGAGGGCCAGAAGCGCCGGCTCTCTCCCATCCCCGACGGATGGGAGGCGGCGGAGCCCCAGGTGCTGGAGGGGTACTGCAACGAGGCCACCCCGGTGGCGCGGCGGCAGGATGCGGAAGGGGCGGGGATGGCGGCGTAGGGGGATGCGGGGCGGGGTGGGGAGAGAGGCAGGACGGGGCGGGGATGTGGGGGGGAGATGTGAAGTGAAGCGGGGCGCGGACTTCGGTCCGCGCCCCGTGTTTCGTGTAGTGCCAAGTGCGAAAGTGCGAAAGTGCGAAAGTGCGAAA
>DASQZE010000391.1:0-13002 GCA_035638875.1 Longimicrobium sp. | reverse complement strand
TGACGGAGCAGCTCCGCGAATTGATGGACGACGACATCATCGCCCGCGAACGGACGGGGCCCGTGCCCGCGCCCGTCGTCTACTCGCTGACGGAGTACGGACGCTCACTGGTACCGCTCATGGAGACCGTGCGCACCTGGGGCCGCGGCCACATCAACCACTTCGCATCCCTGCAGGATGTGCGTCCGGAGACCGCCGGCGCGAGCGACTAGCCGGTTTCGCATCGGGGCCGTTGCGCCGTGCTCATCCCGTCGCGTCAGCCGCGTTTCCGTCGCAGGCACGCTTTACGGATCGCGATCGTGTGGATGATGTGCCAGGATAGGCATCCACCTCCGCTGCCACGATCCTGCTCGTTCAGCCTTCCCCGAACGCCTGTCATGCCTCTTCGCAAAAACGCGGATCCCGTCCCGTCGCCGGCAGCAACCGGTCTACCAGGGGCCTGACGCATCCTGCCGAGCGCCTCCGGTCCGCGATCGTGCGTCGCGATGGCAATCATCTGGTACGGCAAAGTCTCTCCGAAGCCGCCCGCGCGGGAGCGATGCAGCACGACGCCACGGCCGGACGCGGATCGGGTTGGTTGTGCAGGAGGCGGGAGATCCTTGGTAGATCGGGGGCTCCCGGCGAGATGACGGCATCCGCGTTTTCTGCAGGAGAGGATATTGGCCCCGCGACGCGGAATCCGCGGAGGCACAGATCCACCTGATCGCGATCCGTAAAAGCCAGCCCTGACGGATGGTCGTGCGTCCCACCGGGAGGCGGCTGCCGGCTATTCGTTCGTGATGGAACAAAGCCGGCCGAACGATCGCGTCAGCGCTGAAAGCGGGCGATCCAGTTGACCTCCCACGACTTGCCTCCGTCCGCGGAAAACGCCTGCTCCAGCCGGAACGCGTTCGCCGTGATGCCGGAGAACACGAAGCGGACGAACACCGCGCGCCCGTTGAACGTCTCCTGGTTGTAGAACTCGCCCGTGCCGTCGTCGCGAAAGCCGCCGATCATGGGCGGGCCCAGCGCGCCGTCCCGGCTGCTGGCCCAGCTGATCTTCCACTGGCGCGCCGCGGGATCGTACAGGCGCAGGCTCATGCCCTGGATGCGGCCCGTGGCGCCGTTCACCTCCAGCTCGCCCAGGTTCGCGTGCCCGCCCCACACCGGCCGCACCACGGACGTGCCCGTGTACTCCGCCCAGGCCGTGGAGCCGGACAGGGGCTCCACCAGGCGGGAGATCTGCACCGTCCACTCGCCGAACTCGAAGTCGAACGCGCGGGCGCCGTCGTGTGCGGCCGCGCTGGATGCGGGGGCGCCCGCCTGCGCATGGGCCCCTGCGGGCGCGGCGGCCGCCAGCAGGAGCAGCAGGCAGGCGCGGGCGTGCCGGAGTGCGTTCGTCATCATCCCCCCGTTGCGGGTTGCAGGTCCGTGAGGTCGTTGACGAACCCCGGCAGGGTGGTCGTCAGCGCGCTGGTGTAGCGGGCCAGCATGGGCATCGCGATCGCCTCCAGCTCGTTCTTCCACGCCGGTCCCTCGTACAGCGCGTCCTTCAACCGGTCGCGGGCCTCCAGCGATGGAAACGCGCGCAGCCAGTGGAAGACGTCCGCATCTTCCAGGTCCACGAACGGCCCCATGACTCGCATTCCGCAGGATTGCTGCAGCGGAACGGCATGGCGATGGAAGAACTCCAGGAACCGGTCGCGCTGCCCCGGCTTGACGTGGTAGGTGCGAACTTCGATGATCATGCGCTTCTCCGGGTCGCTCGGACGGGCGCGGGGGACGATACGCGAGCGAAAATGCCCTCACCAGAAGGCACGTTCAGGTAACGATCACGGGTCCCCGCCGTCGTGGCGGGCCCACCCACGCAGGCAAGGCATATGAACGGGGCTTCGAGGTTCGATCTTTCCGGCACCGTCTCGATCGTGACGGGCGCCAGCCGCGGCATCGGGATGGCGATCGCCCGGGCCATGCTGGAGCACGGCGCGGCCGTCGTGGTGGGTGGATACGACGCGGCGGAAACGGAGGCCGCGGCAGGCCAGCTGGAGGGGGTGATGGCGGGACAGGCCCGCGTGGTCCCGTGCGCCGGCGACGTCAGCCAGCCGGACGGCGCCCAGCGCCTGGTGGACACCGCCCTGGAGCACTTCCGGCGGCTGGATACCGTCGTGTGCAACGCGGGCATCGACATCATCAAGCCCGCCGTCGACTACACGCCGGAGGAGTGGGACCGCATCCTGGGCGTGAACCTGCGCGGCGCGTTCCTCGTGGCGCAGGCCGCCGCGCGGTCGTGGATCGCGCGCGGCGAAGGGGGCGGCTCCATCACCGTCACCTCGTCGGTGGCGGCGCGCGCGGGCATCGCCGGGCTGGCCCCGTACGGCTCCAGCAAGGGCGGCGTGGAGCAGATGATCCGGAACCTGGCGGTGGAGTGGGCGGAGCACGGCATCCGCGTGAACGGCGTGGCCGCGGGCTACGTGCAGCACGTGATGGCGGGCGTCACCGTGCACGACGATCCGGCGTCCGAGGAGCGGATCCGCCAATTCACACCGATGGGCCGCCGCGCCACGGTGGACGAGATCGCCGCCCCGTTCGTCTTTCTTGCCTCCCGCGCGGCAAGCTACGTCACCGGCGCCATCCTCCCCGTCGACGGCGGCTACACGGCGCAGTAGCGCGGTACCAGGACGCGCCTGGTCCACCCGCCCCTCCTCGACGGGTGGACCAGGCTTGATGACGAATCATCGCGCCGGAGGCCCGCCCGTCGGGCCTGGACGTCGCGCGCCGACGACGCCCGGTCAGACCACGCGCATGCCCAGCCAGCCGCGGACGCGGTTCCGCAGTCGCGCGCCCAGGGTGCTGCTCGTACGGTCGCGCAGGGCGACGTCGGAGTCGCCCAAGCTCAGCCAGAAGAAGAAACCCCAGCCCACGAGCGCCGCCAAGGCGGCGCCGGCCACTTTCGCGGCCGGCGACAGCTCGATGCCCGTCGTCCGGCCCAGTGTTGCGAACACGGCGGTGCTCCCCAGGAGCAGCAGCGCGTTGCGCACCACACCCCCGGTCACCTCTGGCAGGTCCGCGGGGCGTGCGGCACGGGGATGGCGCTCGGCCTCGGCTACGAAGCGGCGGATGAACTCCCGCGTGGCGCGGCGCCGCGCGTCGCTCCGCAAGGAGATGCGGATGCCGGTCGCGCTCTCCACGTCCAGACGCACGCCGTCCGCACGGTCGATCTCGCGGAACGAGGCGATCTCCTCCCACGCGATGGGCGTGACCGAGGGTCGCGGCTCGCGGCCATAGTACACGCGGCTCTCGATCCCGCGCGCCGTCAGCAGGTACTCGGACCGGCGGCGCACCAGCGGCGCGCAGAGAATACCGAGCGCGGCCGTCGCCGCGCATACCAGCAGCCCGTACATCGCGTGTTCGCCGGGGAAAGGCATCAGGATCTGCGACACGATCGTCCTGTACCCGGTCGTGACCGCCAGCCCCAGCCCGCCCGCCAGCGCCGCGAGCCGAACTGGGCTGACGCCATCGTGCACGATGCGGCGGGTATCCTGGACCGGCGTCTCGCTAACCCGCGGCCCGGCGAGCGCCGGCGCAAACGCCCGCTGCACGGCGGCGTCGAGCGGCGGCGTGCGCGTAGGCGCGGACGGTGGATCCGGCTGCATCATCATCGAATCACCTCCGAGTGAAAGCGCCGGGGAGCGGATGAGCCCCGCGGCGACGAGTGATCATCGTGCGCCGTTCCGGCCGACCACCAGCGGCTGAAAGAACGCGCCGTCCATCCGCCGCACGTCGCCGAACCCCGCCTCGCGCATCAGCTCCATCAGCCGCGGCACGGGGAGGGCGTAGTAGGTGGCGCGCATGGTGTGCGTGCGCACGTCGCCGGCGCGGTCCTCCACCACGTACATGGTCGTGTCGTACAGGGGCGGATGCGGATCCCAGAGCTGAAAGAGGATCCAGCGCGCGCCTTCCGCCTCGCGGACGCCGTGCGGGTGCAGGCGCGGCGTATCCAAATCGATGGATTCGTACTCGCGCACGGACACCAGGCAGATGCCCCCCGGCGCCGTGCAGCGGCGGAAGTCCCGCAGCGCCTGCAGGATCTCGTGGTCCGTGAGCAGGTGCGGCAGCGCGTTGTCGGCGCAGAGCACCACGTCGAACGCGCGGCCGTGCGCCTCCCACACCGTGCGCATGTCCGCCGGCCGGGCGTCGATCATCAGCCCGCGCCGCGCCGCCTCGTCGCCCAGCCGGCGCACGGCCCCGGGCGACAGGTCGGACGCCGTCACGGCATAACCGCGCGCCGCCAGCCCCAGCGCCTGCGTGCCGATGCCCGCCGCCACGTCCAGCACCGTCCCCGCGCCTGCGCCCAGCTCCGCGCGGATGACGGCATCCAGTGCCTCGCCCTGCCATGCGACGCTCGCCTCCCAGTCCGGGTAGATCAGGTGGTAGTACGGCGCGAGATCGTCGTAGAACTGTTCCGTGGATGACATCGGCAGATGCGGATCGGGGACGCGGCGGCAAGCCCCGAACGCTAACCACGCCCCGCGCCGGCGGGCAACCCGCAATCCAACAGGCTTGACCCAATCCGCCGCGACGATCATCATCCACCGCGCGAGAGCCACTTTCGCACTTTCGCACTTTCGCACTTTCGCACTTCATCTTCGAGGGCCGTCTGTATACCGCCGCCACCTCCGTAATCCGCCAGGCCGCAAACCGCGCGCGCTGAGGAACGGAGCGCCACACCGGATCGCCTGATCCGGCACATCCTGGTCAACCCCTCCTCAGGGCATCGCGGCTCGCGGTCCTGGCGTGCTCGTGCGCGCCGTCCGGACACCGCCGGCCGGCCTCATCGTGCCCACGCGGGCCGCCCCGTGCCCGCGGACCAGGAGATTTCTCCCTTGAACGACTCCCTATCGCCGTCCACGGACGGCGTGTACGCGCACCTCACGTCTCTCGGTTGGGACGCGGACCACACGCGCGACTTCGCTCCGCACCAGGCGCAGGGGCGGGTGCCCGCGCGCGTGGTGGCGGAGCACCGCGACCGCTATGGGGTCGCGGACGACAGCGGCGAGCGCCCCGCCGCGCTGGCCGGGCGGCTGCGGCACAACGCCCGCGGCCGCGAAGACCTCCCCGCCACGGGCGACTGGGTGGCCATCGCCGCGGGCGACGACGGGACGGCGATGATCCACGCCGTGCTGCCGCGGCGGAGCGCCTTTGTGCGCAAGGCCGCGGGCGAGACCACGGAGGCGCAGGTGGTGGCCGCCAACGTGGACGTGGCGCTCATCGCGACGGCGCTGCCGGCGGACGTGAGCGAGCGCCGCGTGGAGCGGTACCTGGCGCTGGCGTGGGAGAGCGGCGCCGTGCCCGTGGTCGTCCTGACCAAGGCGGACCTGGCGGATGACGCGGACGCGGCCGTTCGCGCGGTCCGCGCCGTGGCGCCGGGGGCGGACGTCGTCGCCGTCTGCAGCATCAGCGGCGAGGGGGTGGATGCGCTCGGGCGATGGCTGCGGCCGGGGCGCACGGCCGTGCTGATCGGCTCGTCGGGGGTGGGCAAGTCCACGCTCGCCAACCGCTTGATGGGCGGCGACGCGCTGCGGACCGGCGCCGTGCGCGACGACGGCAAGGGCCGCCACACGACCACGCATCGCCAGCTGCTGCGGCTGGCGGGCGGCGCGCTGCTCATCGACACGCCGGGGATGCGCGAGCTGCAGCTGTGGTCGGCGGACAGCGGCCTGGACGCGGCGTTTTCCGACGTGGAGGCGCTCGCCACGCGCTGCCGCTTCGGCGACTGCGGGCACGGCAAGGAGCCGGGATGCGCCGTGCGGGCGGCGGCGCAGTCCGGCGCGCTGGACCCGGAGCGGCTGGAAAGCTGGCACCGGCTGCGGCGCGAGCTGGCGTGGCTGGCCACGCGCCAGGACGAGGCCGCCGCCGCGCAGGAAAAATCGCGGGTCAAGACGGTCCAGCGTGCCTACCGCGACCACATGCGGCGCAAGCACGGGTAATGGACATCGCCTGATCCCATGGACGCTTCAGCCGCCCGGACCCCGTGCCCGGGCGGCTGGACGCGGATGATGTCACATCTCCAGCCAGACGAAGGAAGGCGGATGCTCAACGCGACCGATGGGGGGCTGCTCGATGCCCTGCTGGATTCCTGGGACCGGAACAACGCGATCCTCGTCAACCTGCTCCGCGTCCTTCCCCAGGACGTGCTCGGCACCCGTGCGATGGCGGACAGTCCGACCGTCGCGCAGCAGTTCACGCACATCCACTTCGTACGGCTGGTGTTCGTCGTGGAGAATGCGCCCGAGTTCGACGCGGACCTTCCCGCGGAGGAGTGGGTGGACGAGCGCGATCCCGCCCGCATCGCGGCGATGCTGGATGCCAGCGCGCAGATCGTGCGCGATGCGGTGATGGGCCGCCTGCAGTCCGGCCGGGGCATGGACCTGCACTACGATCACCCGATCCTGTTCCTGCAGCACATGATCTGGCACGAGGGCTATCACCATGGCCAGATCAAGCTGTGCCTCAAGGCCGCGGGCCGGCCCGTGTCGGATGATGGCGCCGGACCGCTGACGTGGGGTGTCTGGATGTCGAAGTCCTGAGCTGCCAGGCTGGACGCATCATCGATCCAATGCACGACCGTCCGTCGCGGCCCGGCTTTTACGGATCGCGATCAGGTGGATCCGTGCACCGGCGACCACCGGGCCGTGAGCCGGTATCCCTTCCGCAAAAACGCGGATGCCGTCCCCCGCGCCGGCAGCGACCGTGCCGCCAAGGATCTCTGGCCCCGGCACGACCCGGCCGATTCGCGGCCGATCGTCGCGGCGCCTCGCCCCCGCACGGGCGGCGTTCGAAAGAGCCTGCCGTACTGGATGATTGCCTTCGCGACGTCCGGTCGCGGACCGGAGGCGAAGTCGGCGCGCGGCAGGATGCATCAGGCCCCTGGTAGATCGTCTGCTGCCGGCGCGGGGACGGCCATCCGCGTTTTTTGGAGAGGCGGTACAGGCAGGATCGTGGCAGGGGAGGCGGATGCCTGCCCGGGCACATCATCCACACGATCGCGATCCGTAAAGCCTGCCGTGCCGGAAACCCGGCGGACGCGAAGGGTGGACTGCAGCGCCCGACGGCGGATCGAGGACAAGCAAAAGCCCCGTCCCGGTGTGAGCCGGGCGGGGCTTTTTGTAGTCCGGCGAACGGAACGCTACTTCTGGGCGAAACGCTCCAGGCGTCCACCCGACTTGAGCACGAGCGACGTCTCGGGGCCGTCGTTCAGGCGCGCCAGCCAGCGGCCCGCGCTCAGGTGCTGCAGCAGCGCCGGAACCTCGGACTGCTCCATGGCCGCGTGGCTCACGCGCAGAAAGCGGGTGGGGGCCTCGGGCGTGGGGCGGAACTGCCAGGCGTGGCCGCGCGACTCGGAACGGTCCGCCGTGCGCACGCGGCGCCAGGTGCCTGCCGCCTGCCGGCGCAGCGCCTTGCCCAGCTCAACGGCCACGCGGGCCATCTTCTCTTCGTGGGTCTCGTTCGGCGTCATAGGCGCCTCCCTTGGGTTGGAGGCGCGCAAGCGGCGCCTCCGCGTCCTCATTGGCCACGCAGAATGCGCGGCCCGGTGAAAAGGGTGCGCGAAGCACCGATTCCACCCTCTCTTACCCCTCGGATTCCAAAACGGCCAAATGCCCCTCTGACGGTCCTTTACGCCAGCGTCTACGCCGTCAAAGGAGACGGGGAATGCGGATCGTCATCCATTGATGACGGGTGCGGCTGATGACGGGTGCGGAGGGAGCGGAGCCGGCGCGGGGTCAGCCCAGAACGGTCTGCGCGTCGAGCATCGACAGGATGGTATCCAGCGAATCCGCATCCTCCGGCTTTTTGTCCGTGCGCCAGCGCAGCATGCGGGGAAAGCGGACGGCGATGCCGCTCTTGTGGCGCGGCGACCGCTGAATGCCCTCGAACGCCAGCTCGAACACCAGCTCCGGCGTGACCGTGCGCACGGGCCCAAAGCGCTGCTGTGTGTTGCGCCGCACGAACGAATCGACCTTGCGGATCTCCGCGTCGGTCAGGCCGCTGTACGCCTTGGCGAACGGCACCAGCTCGCCGTCCTTCCACACGCCGAACGTGTAGTCCGTGTACAGCGCCGCCCGCCGCCCGTGCCCCCGCTGCGCGTAGATGAGCACCGCGTCGATGGTGAACGGCTCCACCTTCCACTTCCACCATCCGCCCTTGCGCCGCCCCACCCCGTACGGCGCGTCCAGCCGCTTGAGCATGAGCCCCTCGGCCCCGCGGCCGCGCGCGTCGCGCCACGCCTGCAGCACGCCGTCCCACGTGTCCGCGTGCACGGCGGGGGAAAGCAAAATGCGCCCCGCGGACGGCGTTGCGCGCACCAGCGCCTCCAGCCGCGCGCGGCGCCAGGCGAACGGCTGCTCGCGCGCGTCGGCGCCATCCACTTCCAGCAGGTCGTACGCCAGCAGGGCCACGGGCACCTCCGCCAGGATCTTGGGCCCCAGCGTCTTGCGCCCGATGCGCCGCTGCAGCTGCGCGAACGGCAGCGGACCGTCGCGCCAGGGCATGATCTCGCCGTCCAGCACGGTGCCGTCCGGCAGCAGCGCCGCCGCCTGCGCCAGCTCGGGAAAGCGCTCCGTGATCAATTCCTCGCCGCGCGACCAGATGAAGGTGGTGCCGCGGCGGCGGATGACCTGCGAGCGGATGCCGTCCCACTTCCACTCCGCCTGCCAGTCGGGCGCCTCGCCCAGCGCCTCGGGCTCGCCCTCCAGCGCGTAGGCCAGGAAGAAGGGATACGGACGGCTCTGGTCCGCGTCGCTGGTGTCGGCGGCCAGCAGGCGCAGGTAGAACTCGGGGGTGGGATCCCACGACCCCATCAGCCGGTGCGACACCGTGGCCTCGTCCACGCCGCTCACGCGGGAGAGCGCGCGGACCACCAGGCTCTGCGACACGCCCACGCGAAAGCTGCCCGTGATGAGCTTGTTCCACACGTACGCCTGCGGCCCGTCCAGCTCCGCCCAGGCCTGGAGGATGGCGCGGCGCTGCGTCTCGTCGTCCTCGCCGCGCAGGGGCAGCAGGCGATCCTGCACCCACGCGTGCAGCGGCAGGGGGCTGGAGGCGTCGCTTTCCGGCAGCAGCAGCGAGATGGTCTCCGCCAGGTCGCCCACGGACTCGTAGCTTTCCGTGAACAGCCACTCCGGCACGTCGGCGGCCTCCATGGCCCAGGCGGCGAGCTTGCGGGCGCCCACCAGCCGCTTGGGGCGCCGGCCGCTCAGAAAGTGCACCGCCCACGCCGCGTCTTCGGGCGGCGTCTGCGCGAAGTAGGCGGCCAGCGCATCCACCTTCTCGCCGGTCTTCGTCGTCTCGTCCAGCGCGGCGTACAGCTCTGCGAAGCGCTTCACGTCAGCAGGCGGAGCGGGTTGCAAGGGTGAGCGGCTGCGTTCCCCGATGCATGGCAGATACCCGGCCAGCGCCCAAGTCTGACCCACGCGCTTGATTTCCTGAGGGAGCGCCCGCGCAGACCCTGCCCGTTGTCAATCCATGGGCACGACCGAAGGATCTACTCCGCGGGGCAGGGAGCCAGCCCATGCGTCGGATCTTCGCAAGCACGCGAGATCCGTCGTTCGGCTTTGGCCATTCTCCCGCAACGCCCATCGTTCCGGCGCGGGCATACTTTACCGATCGCGATCAGGTGGTCGATGTGCCAGGACAGGTTTCCGCCTCCGCCGCCACCATCGTGCCTTTTCGAAAAAACGCGGATGGCCGTCCCCGCGCCGGCAGCAACGGATCTACCAGGGGCCTGATGCATCCTGCCGCTCGCCGACTTCTACTCCGGTCCGCGATCGGACGTCGCGATGGCAACCATCCAGTACGGCAGCCTTCGCCGAAAGGCCTTCCGTGCGGGGGCGAGGTGACGCGACCGCCGGACGCGGATCGGCCGAGTCGTGCAGGAGGCCAGAGATCCTTGGCAATGCGGCTGCTGCCGGCGAGGGGACGGCGATCCGCGTTTTTGCAGGAGAGGGAAACTGCCGCATGGCGCGAAAGTCGTCCAGGAAGATCCACCTGATCGCGATCCGTAGAAGCCCGCCATGACGGACGGCGTGCGTTGACAGACCAACCCCGGCGCCCCGAAATGGCCCACCGTCGAGCGCCGGAATCCAAGCCGCTTTCGGATTTCCTTGCGATCTTCAGCCAGGGTGCGTCCTCTGCCTCAACCCTGCGTAGCAGGCGCAGAGACATGGGCGCCCCACCCGGGACACTGAATCCGCTCCCCATCCGCCACCCTCATCCGTGATCAAAACTTCATCTGCATACCCGGCATGCGCTTAAGCGGCCTGTCATCTCCCGACGGAATCGGGTATGGGATTTGACCCTCCGCGTGCACACAGCTGTTCCCGGCCCGCATTACAGCCGCACGCTCGCAGCCCCGCGCTGCTTCCTCGACATCGATCCCCGCGTTCTCGCCCCCGGAGGTTTCCGTGCCCGCCATCGCTGCATCCCGCACCTTTCGCACGACCGACCGCCACGTTGCCTTCGAGGCGGGGGACAAGAAGCAGCTGAACCTGATCCACGTGCAGGGAAACAGCACGCCCCACAAGGGACCCGTGCTGCTGGTGCACGGCGCCGGGGTGCGCGCGAACATCTTCCGCGCGCCGGTGCGGGCCACGGTCGTGGACCTGCTGCTGGACGCCGGCTACGACGTGTGGATGGAGAACTGGCGCGCCAGCATCGACTTCGCCGCCAATCCCTACACGCTGGACCAGGCCGCCGTCTACGACCACCCGCGCGCAGTGGAAAAGGTGGTGGAGGAGACGGGCGCGTCCGAGGTCAAGGCGATCATCCACTGCCAGGGGAGCACGTCGTTCACCATGTCGGCCATCGCGGGGCTGGTGCCCAGGGTGACCACCATCGTGAGCAACGCGGTGTCGCTGCACCCTGTGGTGCCGCTGGCGGCCTCCATCAAGCACCGGGTGGCCGTGCCGCTCATCTCGCAGCTCACGCCGTACCTGGACGCGCAGTGGGGTCGCAAGCAGCCGCACCTGCTGGCCAGGGCGCTGAACCTGTTCGTGAACCTTACGCACCACGAGTGCGACCGGCCCGTGTGCAAGTGGTCCAGCTTCATCTGGGGCCTGGGCTTTCCCACCCTGTGGCGGCACGAGAACCTGAACGAAGAAACGCACGCCTGGCTGGAGGACGAGTTCGGCGCCGGATCGCTGGCGTTCTTCAAGCAAATCGGCAAGTGCCTGCGCGCGGGGCACCTGGTGCCCTACGAGCTGATGGACCAGCTCCCCGCCGACTTCACCGCGCAGCCGCCGAAGACCTCCGCGCGCTTCGCCTTTTTCGCGGGCGAGGAGAACCGCTGCTTTCTGTACGAGAGCCAGGTGCGCACGCATGCCTGGTTCGAGAAGCACCGCCCGGCGCACCACTCGCTGCACATCATCCCCCGGTACGCGCACCTGGACGTGTTCATGGGCAAGAACGCCTACCGCGACGTGCTGCCGCTGATGGTGGAGGAGCTGGACCGCCCGAACTGACGCCGCACCGCCGGGCACGGACCGACGCCGCGCCCGCCCCGCATTCCCGCCCCGAGAGATCGTCATGGCAGTCCCTCGCAGGATCAAGCGGCAGGCCGGGCGCCACGCCCTGGTAGACGGCATCCCGTTTCAGCTTCCCGTGGCGTCGGAGCGCAGCCCGGCGCTCATGGCCGTGTTTCCCGTGGACGCGGAGCGCGCCCAGCGGCTCATCCCGGGCAACGAGATCCACGTGCTGCGCTTTCGCGGCAAGGCGCTGCTGGTGGTGACGGTGATCGACTACCGCCACACCAACATCGGCAAGTACGTGGAGTACAGCATCGCCCTGGCGTGCACGCGCGGCCCGCGCCCCGTGCCGCTGGCCATCGCCGGCCTGTTCGCCAAGCGGTGCGGCACCGGCCAGTACGTGCTGGACCTGCCCGTCTCGTCGCTCGTCTCCGTGAAGGGCGGCCGGGGGATCTGGGGGATGCCCAAGCACCAGGCCAACCTGGACTTCGTCATCACCCCCGAAACGGTGAGCTCGCGCTACGACCTGGATGGCAAGATGGTGATGCGCATCCAGGTGCAGAACACGGGCAAGGCGCGCATTCCGCTCAGCGCGGGCGTCGTGAACTGGTGCTCGTTCCGCGGCATGCTGTGCAAGTCGTACATCAACTTCAAGGGCAAGATCGGCTTCAAGCTCTTTGGCAAGGACTCCGCGCGCATCGATTTCGGCGACCACCCGCGGGCGCGCGCGCTGGCCGGGCTGCAGCCGGGCGCGCCCATCTTCGCGGGCTTTTTCCCCGAGACCACGGGGATCCTGGACGACCACTTCGAGTGCTGGTTCGAGAGCTTCGCGCAGCCGCCCGCCCACGCGCCGGAGGGGATGGAGACGGTGATGGACCTGCCGCTGAGCGAGGAGTGGCTGCCGCCCCCCGGCTCCGAAGAGGCCGCGCGGCAGGCGCGCGAGAAGCACGAAAAGGTGAACATGGGCCAGGCGGAGATCGTCTCCGACCAGCCCGCCGCGCTCCCCCAGGGCTGAGCGCACCGCCGATCGCGCATCCCGCTGTCCAGCCACGGCAGGCTTTCACGGATCGCGATCAGGTGGATCTGTGCCTCGGCGGGCTTCCGCCGTGCGGCCAGCATCCTCCTCTGCAGAAAACGCGGATGCCGTCCCCGCGCCGGCGGCATGCGTACGGCCAAGGATCTCTGGCCTCGGTGCACGATCTGCCCGATTCGCGTCCGGCCGTCGCGTCACATGCCTCCCGCACCGGCGGCCTTTGGCGAAGCCTGCCGTACTGGATGATTGCCATCGCGACGCCCGATCGCGGACCGGAGGCGAAGGCGGCGAGCGGCAGGATGCATCAGGCCCTTGGTAGATCCGTTGCTGCCGGCGAGGGGACGGCCATCCGCGTTTTTCTAGGATGGCAAAATCAGCTTGGCTGTTCCTCAAGGTTGCGGGAAGCAGGCCCCGTCTGCGACGGGGAGGCCCTCTCCCCCGCCGTCTTCGCCGCTCGTTCCTCGCGGCTCG
>DASQZE010000390.1:0-8823 GCA_035638875.1 Longimicrobium sp. | reverse complement strand
CGCGCAGCCCGGCCCCCGCTTGCGGGGGACACGCCCAAACCCGCCGCCATCCCTTGTCGTTCCTGCCGAAGAAGCTACCCCGGAAGCGAGCTCGTATCAGCAGTCAGTCCAGCACGTTGAACCACTCTACCTCGTCCAGCGGCACCTCCACGCGGTCACCGGTGCCCAGGTGGTGGGCGACGAGCACTTCGCCGCCGTAGTCGTGCCGCAGCCGGCTGGGCATGAGCACCATCTCCGTCCCGCGCCGGCGAAGCTGCACCCGGCTCCCCTCGTCCATGGCCCGCTCCAGCCGGTCCAGCGCGTCGGGGGTCCAGTTCACGGCGTGGGCGCGGCGGCCACGCTGTCGGTGCGGGACGCCGGCGGGGCGGCGGCGGAATCGGCGTCGCGGGCCACGCGGGCGGCGCTGTCGGCGCGGAACCGGCCCAGGGCCGTGGTGTCGCGGTACGGCGTGAGCGTGGTGTCGGGGCGCAGCGAGGCGGTGGACCGGCTGTCGCGCAGCCCCTCGGGACGCACGGACACGTAGTAGTTCTTGATGAACAGCGAGTCGATCTTGGCGAACCCGCTGTCCGGCAGGTCGCCGAACTTGGTGCCCGGCCGCGGGCGCGGGATGGACACGTTCAGCGAGTCCGTCCACATGTCGAACTCGGCGCGCGAGATCTTTTGCACGTAGCCGTTCACGTCAAGCACGGACCCGGGTCCCAGCGCGCGCAGGGCGCCCGCCGGCGGCTCGGGCTCAAAGCGGACGAGGATGCGGCGCCCCGTGGGGGTGCGCACCCACACGGCGTTGCCGCGCGTGGTGCTTTCCGCCGTGGCGCGCAGGTGCACCAGGCGCCCCAGCTCGCGGTTGTCCAGGGGGAGCAGCGTCTCGAACGCCTGCGTCTCCATGGGCAGCACGGGCGCGCGGTCCGCGCCGAAGTTGGCCGCCGCGCCCACCTGCCGCTTGGCGCTCATGGTGGCGTCGCCGCCGAGCAGGGTGACGGCGATGAGCAGCGCGATGCCGCCGCCCGCCAGCAGCGCTACCGTGAGCCATACGCGCGACTCGCGTCCGCGCACCAGCCTGATGTCCATGTGTCTCCAGGTCCCGCGAAAGGTGAATCCGGGGTTAAAGGTGCAAGGAGCGTTCCGGCCGCCGCTTGCCCCGGGCGCGGCGCCGCGGTTATGATTTGCGCCGAATTTCCCCCCGCGTGCCCGGTGGCGCGCGTATCCACGCAAGCCTGGAGAAACCATCGTGCCCCGTCCCCCGGCCAAGCCCCGGCGCAACCCGCTGCTGCCGTTCTACGTGCTTCTCGGCGTCGTGTTCCTGGCCGGCGCCTTCATGCTGTTCCGGCAGTCCACGGGGGGCGGCGCGGCGGCCAACACCCTGGAGCAGGTGGTGATGACGCCGGAGCAGCTGCAGCGCGTGCCCGGCATCTCGCAGGGCGCGGCCAACGCGCCGCTGGTGCTGATGGAGTTCGCCGACTTCCAGTGCCCCGGCTGCGGCCAGTTCGCGCGCTTTTCCAAGCCGCTGATGAAGGACTACGTGGACAACGGCACGGTCCGGTTCGTGTGGTACGACTTTCCGCTCACGCAGATCCACAAGAACGCCGTGCTGGCGTCGCGCGCCGGCCGCTGCGCCAACGACCAGAACCAGTTCTGGGCCTACCACGACGCGGTGTTCACCAACCAGACGCAGTGGTCGGAGAGCGAAAAGGCGGCGGACCGCTTTGTCGAGTACGCGGAGCGGGTGGGGCTGGACCGCGGCGCGTTCGGCGAGTGCCTGCGCTCGGAGAAGTACCAGAAGGAAGTGTCGGAGAGCTTCCAGCTGGGCACCACTCTCGGGGTCAACAGCACGCCCACGCTCTTCCTGAACGGCAAGCGCGTGCAGGAGACGCCGCAGACCCGCGCCGACTGGGACGCGCTGATCCGCGCCGAGCTGGGCAGCGCCGCGCCCGCCGCCGCGCCCGTGACCGGCGCAGCGACGGCGCCCGCGGCGGGCGCCGCCCCGGCGACCAGCTCGGCCCCGTGAGCACGGCCGTGACGGACGGGCGGATGGACGCGCTCGAGGCCGGCGACGCCGCCGAGGCGCGCCCGCCCGTCACGCGCATGGCCATTGCCGTGCTGGCGCTCATCGGGCTGATGATCGCCACCTACCTGTCCATGTACAAGCTGGGCTACCTGGGCGTCATCCAGTGCACCATCGGCGGGTGCGAAAAGGTGCAGACCTCGCGCTACGCCGACTTCCTGGGGCTGCCCGTCTCGCTGTGGGGGATGGGCGCGTACATCACGCTGCTGGCGCTGGCGATGCTGGGCATTCAGCCGCGCTTTCAGGGGGCGCGGTGGGTGGCGTTGGCGCTGTTCGGCGTATCGGCCGTGGGCGTGATGTTCTCGGGGTACCTGACGTTCCTGGAGGCGTTCGTGATCCACGCGTGGTGCCAGTGGTGCGTGGTCTCTGCCATCCTGGTCACGCTCATCTTTCTGCTGAGCATTCCCGGGCTGCGCCAGGCCCGGTAGCCGCGCGGCGGGACTTTTCTTTCGATCGGAACCAAGGATTCGCGGATGTCGCATACCCCCGGCCAGACGGTGCGCGTGCGCCTGGTGTTCGCCGACCAGGGCACCTTTCACGCGGAATCGGTGCACGTGCCCCTGGACATGCTGGGCCGCTACGACCGGCTCGTAGACCTGCTCCGCGAGGAGGAGTCGGTCACGCGCCAGCTGTACGTGGACATGAGCCGCCTGGTGAGCGCCTACGTGGAGGGCGAGGGCGACTGAACGGCAGTGGCAAGTGCCGAGTGCCGAGTGCCAAGTGAATGACGGATACACGAAGCCCCGCTGCCGGATTCCGGCGGCGGGGCTTTTGTCTTTCCTGCCGGGCGGAGAGGGGAACGGCGGATCTGTGCCGCAGGGCGGGCACCGTGCACCGGCGGAGGCCCCCTCCCCCCGACCCCCCCGCTTCGCGGGCAGGAGGGGAAGAACTGCGTCGTCCCGGAGCTCCGCCCCGTGCTGGAGCCGGGTGTATACCCTCTCCCACGCAGTTCGTGGGAGAGGGTGGACGAGCCTAAGCGATTCCGGGGGAGGGCCTTACGGCTGCTGGGGCGCGGCGCCCTGCGGAGGCGCGGGGTTGGCCTGGCCGCTGAGCAGCAGGTCCATCTCGCCGGCGAACTGCTCGAACGATACGGCGCCGCTCATGGTCCGCTGGCCGGCGCGCGACACCAGGATGAACGCGGGCGTGCCGCGGATCCCCGCCTCGGCGGCCTGCATGGCGTCGTTGATGATGATGGGCGCCGTGCGGTCCGCCGCCGTGCAGTCGCGGTACGCGGCCATGTCCAGCTGCAGCGCCTGCGCCATGCGCTCAAAGCGCTGCACGGCATCCGTCTCGGCGCTCCACTCGCGCTGGGTGGCGAACAGGCGGTCGTGCATCTGCCAGAACTTGCCCTGCGCCCCCGCGCACAGGGCCGCCTCGGCCGCGGGAAAGGCGTTGGCGTGCATGGAGAGCGGCAGGTTCATGTACACGATCTTCGCGCGGCCCGTGCGCACGTAGGCGCTGTCGATGCGCGGGTACGTGGTCGTGGCGAACTCGCGGCAGTACGGGCACTGGAAGTCGCTCACTTCCACGATGGTCACCTTCGCGCTGTCGGCGCCCTTGGAGCGGCCGGCATCCGCCCGCGCGATCACGGAGTCAGCATTCACGCGCACGGCGGCGGCGGAGGCCGCGCCCTGCCGCTGACCACAGGCGGCGGCGGGCAGCGTGACGGTGAGCAGCAGGGCCGCGGCGGCCAGGGTGGAGATGCGCATTGGTCGCGTACGGGAGCGGGAGGCAAGCAGACGGGCGCGGAATGCACTCCGCGCCCGGATCGGTTTCGGGATGGGGCAAAGATAGCCGGGCGCCGCGTCGCGGGTCAAATCGGCTCCGCACCGCTGGATGCGGGAGGCTGATCGTCGCCGCCTGGCGTCCAGGCACTGCGAGAAAAGCGGATTTCACGCGGTTGAAGCCCCGTTCCGCGAGCGCAAGCGAGCGGAGACGGGGCTTCTGGCTGTCCCAGCGGCGGATTCATCCGCTCCGGACGATGCTGGACGTCGCGCCGGATCGTCCGACACCTCCGATTTCGATCACCCCTCCCCCACGACGGCCCGCGCGCGCTCCAGCGTCCACGCGCGGACGTGCGGCGGGGGCCACGTGCCCGCGCGTGCATCCGCGGCCAGGCGCTCGGCTTCGGCCAGGGCGCGGGCGGCGGTGGCGGCGTCGATCCATCCCGCATCGAGCGCGGCGTCGAACTCGTCGCGGTCCAGGATCTCCACAACGCCGTCCGCGCCCATCCACACGTCCAGGAACAGGTCCGTCGTGTCCCACCGGGCGCCGTCCATCACCACCGGCGTCAGCACGTTGGCGTACAGGCCCGTGAAGGTGCCATCCGCCAGGTGAAAGCGGCCGACGTCGTGCCACACGCCGCCGCGCCAGGTGAACCAGACGATGGGCGCGCCGGGCTCCAGCACCACGCATCCGCCCGCCGTCACGGGCTTGGTGAGCTGCGCGGACGGCAGATAGGTGACGACGCAGCCGCCGTCGTCATCCACCACCGCCTGGTCGAACACCTGCACGCGGTCTGGCGGGCGGCGGTAGTGGATGCGGACGGATCCGCCGCCGCCCGTCGCGTCCGTCTCAGCCACCGGTGTGCCGGCCGGCGTGCTCCTGCGCATCCACCACGGCCAGCGCCGTCAGGTTCAGCACGTCAACGGCCTCGCTGCCGCGCTGCAGCACGTGAATGGGGTGGCCCATCCCCAGCAGGATGGGGCCGAACGCCTCCGCCCCGCCCATCCGCCACATGAGCTTGTAGGCGGCATTCGCCGCGTCCAGGTTGGGAAAGATGTACACGTTGGGACGGCCGCGCAGGGAGGTGAACGGGTAGTTCTCCATGCGGAACTCGTCCATGGCCGCCGTGTCCGCCTGCATCTCGCCGTCGATCTCCAGCCCCGGCGCGCGCTGCTTCACCAGCTCCGTGGCCGCGCGCACCTTGTCGCTCTGCGGGCTGCGCACCGAGCCGAAGTTGCTGAACGAGAGCATGGCCACGCGCGGCTGCAGCCCCAGCCGCCGCACGAAGTCCGCGGCCAGCAGCGCCGTCTCGGCCAGCGTCTGCGCGTCGGGGTCGATGTTCACCGTGGTGTCGGCGAAAAAGATCATCTCCCGCTCCAGCACCAGCATGTACAGCCCCGCCACGCGCCGCACTCCCGGCGCCGTGCCGATGACCTCCAGCGCGGGGCGGATGGTCTCGGGATAGTACATGTCTTCGCCCGCCAGCAGCCCGTCGGCATCGCCCTCCAGCACCATCATGCAGCCGAAGAAGACGGGCTCGCGCATCCGCTCGCGCGCCTGGACCAGCGTGATCCCCTTGCGCTGCCGCCGGCGAAAGAACTCCTGCGCGTACCGTTCGCTCCGGTCATCCGTCCAGTGGTCCACGATCTCCGCGCCCTCCACGCTCACGCCCAGCGACGCCGCCGTCTCGCGGATGGTGTCCGGCCGGCCGATGAGCACGGGGCGCGCGATGCCTTCGCCCAGCACCAGGGCGCAGGCGCGGATGATCCGCTCGTTCTCGCCCTCGGGGTAGACGATGCGGCGCGGGCTCTGCCGGGCGCGGCGCATGATGTCGCGCATCACTTCGCGCCCGCGGCCCAGGCGCGCGATGAGCTCGGCGCGGTACTGGTCCAGGTCGATCTGCACGCGCGCCACGCCCGTGTCCATGGCCGCCTTCGCGACGGCCGGCGCCACGAACAGCATGATGCGCGGGTCGAACGGCTTGGGGATCAGGTACTCCGCGCCGAAGCGGAAGCGCTCGTTGCCGTACGCCTTTTCCACGGATTCCGGCACGTCCAGCCGCGCCAGCTCGGCCAGGGCGCGGGTGGCGGCCATCTTCATCTCGTCGTTGATGGCGCGCGCCCGCACGTCCAGCGCGCCGCGAAAGATGAAGGGAAAGCCCAGTACGTTGTTGATCTGGTTGGGATAGTCCGTGCGCCCCGTGGCCATCATGGCGTCGGGCCGCACGGCCAGCACGTCCTCGGGCAGGATCTCGGGGTCAGGATTGGCGAGCGCGAAGACGATGGGCGCCTGCGCCATGGAATCGACCATCTCCCGCGTTACGGCGCCGGCCACGGACAATCCCACGAACATGTCGGCACCGCGCAGGGCATCTTCCAGCGTGTGGAGGTCCCGCGCCGTGGCAAAGCGGCCCTTGTACCGGTCCAGGGTGCCGCGGTCGGCGCGGATGACGCCCTTGCTGTCCGTCATCACGATGTTCTCGCGGCGCACCCCCAGCGACACGTAGTGCTCCGCCGTGGCGATGGCCGCCGCCCCCGCGCCGCTGAACACGACCGTGAGCGACTCGATGGGCTTGCGGCTGATCTCCAGCGCGTTGAGCAGGGCGGCCCCGCTGATCACCGCCGTGCCGTGCTGGTCGTCGTGGAATACGGGGATGTCCAGGCGTTCCTTGAGCGTTTCTTCGATGTAGAAGCACTCCGGCGCGCCGATGTCCTCCAGGTTGATGCCGCCCACCGTGGGCTCCAGCAGCTCGCAGAAGCGGATGATGTCGTCCGGGTCCTTGCTGCCCACCTCCAGGTCAAAGACGTCGATGTCGGCGAAGCGCTTGAAGAGCACGCCCTTGCCCTCCATCACCGGCTTGGCCGCCAGGGGGCCCAGGTCGCCCAGTCCCAGCACGGCGGTGCCGTTGGAGACCACGGCCACGAGGTTGCCGCGCGCCGTGTACTTGAACACGTCCTCGGGGTTCGCGGCGATCTCGCGGCACGGCTCCGCCACGCCGGGCGAGTACGCCAGCGACAGGTCCCGCTGCGTGCTGGCGGGCTTGGTGGGGACCACGGCGATCTTTCCGGGCCTGCCTTCGCTGTGGTAGTCCAGCGCGTCCTGCCGGCGAAACGACATCGTGTAGCTGCCTCGTTCGATGGGTGGGTGGCAAGGGGGGTAGACTGGGGCGGGGGGCGGGGGGTGTCAATGGAGGGCGGGGCGGGGGACGGGAGGGAATGGGGATGTGGACGGCAGGGAATAGGGAATAGGGAATAGGGGGAACGGGATGAACTGCGGGTTACAGGGGACAGGGGACAGGGGGCAACTGCGGATTCAGAGCGACGGAGGCCCCGCGGTCCGATCACGCCCGCCGGTGATTCCGGTGGGCGTTCGCGTCGGCATCCGACGGGGAAGGGCGGGGGAGGGCGCCTGCCAGGTGCCGTGATGCGGAGGGGATATTCGGCTGGTACGCCCGAAAGGAGCGGGGTGGATACCGGTCTTGCGTCTCTGGGCCGGGCCACTGCGGCCATAGGGCGTAGCAGAAATGCCCCACCTATTTTATGGCTGATTGTCGCAGTGGGGCGATTGTGTCTCATATTGTACCTTGGGTGGCCCGTTCGTGCGGGTAATGGAGGTGTGCACGATGTGAGATTCGACGTGGATGCTGGGGTTTTGAAGGTTGCGAATGAGTGCTCGGCGCGGCCCGGGGCGTGCTGGGCAGGCACTCGAACTCTCCTGCGCGCCGATGGCCCTGGCGCGCGCCCTTTGCCGGTGCCCGCAATCCGCACCGGCCTCACCGATGGAGGACACCCGATGAAGCGCATCCACGCCCTGCTCCCCCTGCTGGCGCTCGCCGCCGCCTGCGCCGACCCGGGAGCCCCGCTCGCATCCGACGCCGCCGCGCCCGTGCTGGCCCGGTCCACCGCCGCGGACGGGCAGTACATCGTGGTGCTCAAGCAGGGCGCCGACCCGCGCTCCGTGGCGGCGGTGGCAGGAATCCATCCGAGGCACGTATACACGGCGGCGCTCACAGGCTTCGCGGCCACGCTCAGCCCGGGGCAGCTCAACGCCCTGCGACATCTGCCCGCGGTGGACTTCATCGAGGGCGACGCCCGCGCGCAGCTGATGACGACGCAGCTGTTTCCCGTGTGGGGGCTGGACCGCATCGACCAGCGCGACCTGCCCCTGAACTCGCAGTACGGCTACAGCTGGACCGGCGCGGGCGTGATCGCCTACGTGCTGGATACGGGCATCCGCACGACGCACAACCAGTTCGGGGGGCGCGCCTCCTACATCGCCAACGGTGCCAACGGCGACTTCGTGGGCGACGGGCACGGCAGCGCGGCCGACTGCCACGGGCACGGAACCCACGTGGCGGGCACCCTCGGCGGATCGGGGTTCGGCGTGGCCAAGGGCGTGACGATCCAGGCCGGGCGCGTGGTGGACTGCGTGGGCAACGGCACGGCCTCCATGGCCATCGCGGGGATGGACTGGATCACCCGCAACGGCACCCCCGGCGTGGTGAACATGAGCCTGGGCTACGGCGACGTATCCTCCGTGCGCACGGCCGCGGGGCGGATGGTGGACGCGGGGCACTTTCTGGCCGCGGCGGCGGGCAACGGCGACTTCGCGGGCACGCCGCAGAACGCCTGCCTGCAGTCGCCGGGGGGGCAGGCCAAGGCCATGACCGTGGGCGCCACCACCAGCACGGACGCGGAGTCGTCGTTCAGCAACTACGGCACCTGCGTGGACATCCTGGCCCCGGGGAGCGGCGTCCGCTCCGCCTGGGCCGCCAGCGACACGGCGACGTCCACCCGCAACGGCACCAGCATGGCCACGCCGCACGTGGCCGGCGTGGCGGCGCAGTACCTTCACCGCTTCGGGCCCACGGCGCCGGCCACCGTGCAGTCGTACCTGGTCTCCGTCGCCACCACGGGGCGCATCGCGCGCCACTGGCACAGCACCCACTTCGGCACGCCCAACCGCCTGCTCTACACACCGTTCTGATCCCGGCCGGGTGCTCGCCGGCGAGTGCCGGCGGGCGGGCCGGCCGGGAT
>DASQZE010000389.1:0-2105 GCA_035638875.1 Longimicrobium sp. | reverse complement strand
GGTGCGTCGCGTACGGCGCTGGCCCAGTCGGCGGCCACGCGCAGGGCGGTGTACCCCGGGACGTTGGGCGGCTGCTGGTCCCGCGGGGGGAGCGGGCTCTTTCCGTTCGTGCTCATCGATGCCTCCAGCTTGATAAAGGATGGGGTGCGGATGGGCTGCGTCGCCCATCACGCAACCAAACGTAGTCCGGGGCCATCAAGGCCCTGTCCCCGTGGGTGTCAATGCGCAAAAATCCGCATTCCAGCAACATTTTTCCGCCACGCCCGCGTCCCTCATCATCCGCCTCCGAGATCTGAAATCCGAAAAACCTATCCCGGCGGCCTCCCCGTGCGCGGCGTGATGCGGTGCGGATCCGTCCTCTCGACCGGCCGTTCCTGGTCAGCCCTTCCACAACGCACCGGCGGTGGGCGTCCGCGGTTCCCATGCATGGAGTTCCTGCCCGACCCGGCTTTTACGGATCGCGATCGGGTGGATCTGTTCATGGGCGGGCATCCGTCCCGTGTGGCCGGTATCCTCTCCTGCAGAAAACGCGGATGCCGTCCCCGCGCCGGGAGCAGCCGCGCTGCCAAGGATCTCTGGCTGCCTGCATGCGCCGCCTGATCTGCGTCCGGCCGTCGCATCGCCCCGCACCCGCGGCTTCGGAAAGGCTGCCGTACGGGATGATTGCCATCGCGACGCCCGATCGCGGACCGGAGGCGCTCGGTACCATGCATCAGGCCCCTGGTAGACAGGCTGCTGCCGGCGAGGGGACGGGATCCGCGTTTTTTCGAAGAGGCATGACGGTGACGGCGGAGGCGGATGCCTGCCGTGGCACATCATCCACCTGATCGCGATCCGTAGAAGCGTGCCTGCGTCGGGGATCCGCACGGCAACGTCGAACGCATACCTGCTCGTTTCCGCGATTCGCCATCACACGTAGCGCCCGATCGCCATGCAGGTGATGGCGATCAGCATCATCCCCAGGGACAGCGCCGTGCCCAGGCGGACGCGCGCCTGCAGCCGGCCCATCTGCCGCGCCTCGTCCGGCGTGGGCACGCGCCCTTCGCCGCGGAGGCGGGCCCCGATGGCACCCATCCGCCGCGCCGCCGGGCCCGTGCCGAATGCGCCCGTCAGCAGCGCCAGCACCCCCGCGATCCCGCCGATCCCCAGCGTGATCCCCTGGTCCGACGCCGCGAAGGCCCCCTGCGTGAGCGCCGACATCCGCGCGTACAGGGCGATGCCGGACAGGATGGTGACGATCGCCGTCGCCATCATGTACAGCCCCGCGCGCCGGTCGCCCATCAGCCGGGGCAGAAAGCCATCCGCCCCCGCGCCCTGCGCCGCGGGGACGACGAAGCCCGCCATCAGCAGCGCCGCGCCCGCCCACATGATCCCGCCCGCCACGTGCGCCAGCCGCAGCGCCAGCAGCAATGCATGCTCTCCCATCCCATCCTCCCCGTGCAGGTGTGTCGTGTACGCCCGTTGCGCGTGCAATTGACTGTGCGTACAGTACATCCAATTCACAACGGGAGGATGCGGATGAGCCCACGCACCTACAACAGCGCGCGCCGCCGCGAGGCCGCCGAAGTGACGCGCGAGCGCATTGTTGCGGCCGCGCACGCCCTGCTCGCGGAGCCGGCGGGGGTAAGCGCGTTTACGGTGGATGCGGTGGCGCGGCGGGCGGGCGTGGCGCGGATGACCGTGTACAACCAATTCGGCAGCAAGGCCGCCGTGCTGGAGGCGCTGTTCAACTGGCTGGCCGTGCGCGGCGGCATCCACGGCCCCGCGGGGATCGCCACGGCGCTGGATGAAACGGATCCGTTCGACGGCGTACGGGCCCTGTTCCGGGTGATGGCGCGCTACTACTCGGCGGATCGCATGGTCAAGCGCCGCGTGCACGCCCTGGCCGCCCTGCAGCCGGACGTGGCCGAGGCGCTGCGCGGCCGCGAGGAGCGCCGCCGCGGCTTCATCCGCACGCTGCTGGGGCGGATCGAGGCAACGCGCGCGCCCTGGCCGGCGGGGCGGATGGCCGAGCTGGAGCAGCTGATGTTCGCCCTGACGAGCTTCGAGTCCTTCGACGTGCTCGCCGGCCCCCACCGCGGCTTCGCGGAGATCGCGCCGACCCT
>DASQZE010000388.1:0-2271 GCA_035638875.1 Longimicrobium sp. | reverse complement strand
AGTACACGGTGCGGGTGTGCTCCAGCCGCACGTTTCGCAGCGAGCTTCCGGTGGCGGGGCTGCCGGCCATGTGCACGCCCCACCATCCGCTGTCCGGGTCAACCGCCGTGAGCACGATGCGCGCGGTGTCCAGCCCGTTCGCCACCAGGCTCCCCCCGCCGTGCGCGGCCAGTGCCCCGCCGCTTCCGAAGCAGACCAGCACCCCCGGCTGCAGCGTAAGGGCGCCCGCGGCGCCGTGAATGTGGATGAGCGCGTTCACCCGGTGCGGATTGCCGGCCCGGCTCCACGTCTCCGCCACCAGGACGGAATCCGTGTGCGTCACCCCGCCCAGCCCCGGATCGCAGGCCGGGTTCAACGCCAGCAGGGGCCCGTCCGGCACCATGGCTCCCGGACCGGTGGGCTGGTCGCGCACGCACGCGCCGAGGGCAATGCTCGCGGCCAGCAGCATCCCCGCCGGCATCAGGCTGGGGGGGCGGATGCGGCGTGCGCCGCGGAAAGCGCCTTCGCTGGAACGGATCATGTCACTCCTGGTCCACGGGGAGATGAGACCCTGCATGCAAGCATTTACGCGAAAGCGGAGCGAGGCTCGCCTACGGAACGTACGGCAGCACGTACGGGGTGGTGCGCCAGGGCGTGTAGTCCACCATGCCCGAGGCGCCGTCGCCGTTCGTCCCCATGGGGCCAGCCGCGTCGCCCCACCAGGTGTCTTCCGCGTTCAGCGTCCACCCGTTGGCGGCATGGATCCCGACACCGCCATTGTCGACCAGGTTACAGTTGTGCACCGCTCCGCCAATCAAGGTCTGGATTCCATGGTACGCACTCTCGCGGATTTCGCAGGAAAGCACCTGGACCTCGTTCGACAGGAGGAGCAGCCCGATGCCGCCCGATCCGCGGATCAGGGTGCTCTCCAGGATGGTGTTGGCGGAGATGACCACGCTGACGCTGCCCTGGATGCGGGTCGTGTCGACGCGGGAACGGCTCATTCGTGAGCCTTGCGCCACGAGCATGACCCCCTGCCCGTTCTGGCGGAACACGGCACTGTCGACGACGACCGGATGGGAGTCGCGCGCGCTTACGGCAAAGCTGTTGGCGTACTCCATCCGCACGTTGGTCAGGTAGCTCTTCAGGGCGGGCGCGCCTTCGAAGACCAGGCCGCCCCACGAATGCGGCGGCAGGACACTGGTGAAGCGCACCGGGGCCGCCGCCGTTCCGCGGGCCAGAACGCGGCCTCCGTTCCTGGCGGTAACCGTGGCGCCGGCGAACGCCAGCGTGGCGCCGGGCCTCGGGATTAGGATGCCGAAATACTGCACGATGATGTCATCCGTGACGCGCCACGGGAGCGCCGCGCCGACCGTGGCCCACGCCTGCAGGATGCCGCCGGTCACCACCAGCGTGTCGCGCGCATTGCCCAGCAGGCTGTCCTGGTCCGCGAGCGTGGGGTAGATGCGCGGCAACGCGCTCACCACCAGCTCTGCGGGATAGCTCGCGCCGCCCACCACGCGGATCGGGTCCGTGTCCACGAAGCCCGGACCGGTGGTGGTCACCCGCAGCCCCACGTCGGCACTCCCCTCGATGCGCCCGCCCAGCAGCGAGATGCCGTGGGTGCCCACCACGGACAGTCCCACGCCCGCGGAGCCCCGGATCGTGTTCTGCTCGAACGTGACGTTGGAACCCACCTCCACTCCCGGCCACCCGCCCGTGACCGTGTCGACGCGCGATCGGCTGAAGCGCGTGCCGCGTCCGTGCAGCGCCACCCCCATCCAGGTCTGGCGGACGACCACGCTGTCGATGGTTGCCGCGTGCTCCCCGTGCGTGGAAAGCGGCCAGGCCGCGGAGAATGTGTGCTCGATGCGCACGTGCTTCAGGGTGCTGGCGGATGCGGGAACCCCGTCCAGGTGTACTCCTTGCCACCCGTAGTAAGGATCTTCGGCCGTAAGCACGATGCGGGCGGTGTCCAGCCCGTTCGCCATCAGCCGCCCGCCGTTGTCGGCGTCGAGCCGTGCCACGTTGCCGAAGCAGACCAGCACGCCCGGCTCCAGCGTCAGGACGCCCGCGCCCTCGATGTTGATGGACGTGTTCACCCGGTGCGGATTGTTGGCTCGGCTCCACGTCTCCGCCGCCAGGACCGAATCCGTGTGCGTCACCCCGCCCAGGCCGGGGCTGCACGCGGGGTTCAGCGTGAGCGACGGCCGGTCCGGCGCCGCGCCGCGCGGCCCCACGGGCTGGCCGTCCACGCACGCGCCCAGCACCGCGCCCGCCGCCAGCAGCGCC
>DASQZE010000387.1:0-2181 GCA_035638875.1 Longimicrobium sp. | reverse complement strand
ACGAGAGCGCGGGGGAGGAGGAGCACGGAGGAGGAGCGCAGGGGGAGGAGGAGCGCGGGGTGGTGGAGCGGGAAAGCGGGGACGGCGGCGGATGGCGGAGGGATTGAAGAAGGCGGAAATCCCGACGAGCGAATAAATTCGCGGCTTCAACTTCACACTGTCCGCCTGCGCGGACACCGTCCGTGGCGAGGTGGATGCCCATGGGCACGATGCCGGCGCGGGCAGGGCCTCGTCCGCGGAGGCGGGCGGCGTGCCGGTGTAGCCGCGATGCGGCGAGTTCGGTCGCTCCGTCTCGATTGTCGGGTGGACGCAAAACGGCCCCGGAGGACGAATCCCCCGGGGCCGCTCTCCCATCTCAGGGCAGGGACGGGCCCGCCGTTGCAGGCTATTCCCTGTTCCCTATTCCCTATTCCCTGCAGTTCACCGGCCCAGGTGCAGCCGCGCCTCGCCCTCGCCCGCGCGCGGGCCGGCGGGAATCGGCAGCTCGGGAAAGAGCAGGCGGCCCTCGCTCATCGAGGCGCCGCGCAGGGCCACGGAAAGCGCCTGGTCGATGCTCTCCACCGGGTGCACCTCCATCTGGTCCAGCACCTCGGCCGGCAGGTCCTCCAGGTCGCCCTCGTTGTCCTTGGGCAGGATGATGGCCCGGATGCCGGCGCGGTAGGCGCCCAGCAGCTTCTCCTTCACCCCGCCGATGGGGAGCACCCGGCCGGTGAGCGTGACCTCGCCCGTCATGGCCACGTCGCTGCGCACCGGCATGCCGCTGAGCGCCGACACCAGCGCCGTGCTCATGGCCACGCCCGCCGAGGGGCCGTCCTTGGGGATGGCGCCCGCCGGCACGTGGATGTGCAGCTCCGAGCCCCACGCCTTGCGCGGGTCGATGCCGTACCGCGCCGCGTTGGCGCGGGCGTACGTCAGCGCCGCCCGGGCGGACTCCTTCATCACGTCGCCCAGCTGCCCCGTGAGCACCAGGTTGCCGAAGCCGGGCTGCGTCTCCGCCCCCGCCTCGCCGGCCGCCGTGGCCATGGGCGTGCGCTGCTGGGCGCTCACCTCGATGAACATGATGTCGCCGCCCACCGGCGTGTAGTACATCCCCGTCGCCACGCCGACGGAGTCCTCCAGGCCGGCGCGCTCCGGGTGCACCCGGGTGCGCCCCAGGAAGTCCTTGACCTCGGCCACGTCCACCAGCACGCGGTCCGTGCCGCCGGTGGCAATGCGCCGGGCGGCCTTGCGGGCCACCTTGCCCAGCTCGCGCTCCAGCTGCCGCACGCCCGCCTCGCGGGTGTACTCGCTGATGACGCTCACCAGCGCCGGCTCCGTGACCTCCAGCTCGCCCTCGTGCAGCCCGGACTGCTCCGTCTGGCGGGGCAGCAGGTAGCGCTGGGCGATGGCCTTCTTCTCGAGCTCCGTGTAGCCGCGGAACTCCACCGCCTCCATGCGGTCGTACAGCGGCGCCGGGATGTTCTGCGTGTAGTTGGCCGTGGCGATGAACAGAACCTCGCTCAGGTCGAACGGCACGCCCAGGTAGTGGTCCGTGAACTCGTGGTTCTGCGCCGGGTCCAGCACCTCCAGCAGCGCCGACGACGGGTCGCCCTGGTAGCTCACCCCCAGCTTGTCCACCTCGTCCAGCAGGATCACCGGGTTGCGCGACTTGGCCTGCTTGAGCGCCTGGATGATGCGCCCCGGCATGGCGCCCACGTAGGTGCGCCGGTGGCCGCGGATGTCTGCCTCGTCGCGCACGCCGCCCAGGGCGATGCGCACGTACTTGCGGCCCAGCGCGCGCGCGATGCTCTTGGCGATGCTCGTCTTGCCCACGCCCGGAGGGCCCGCGAACAGGATGATGGGCCCCTTGGCGGTGGCCTTGGCGCGCGCCTCGGCGATCTCCTTTTCCAGCGCCTCGGGCGTCTGCTCGGCCTCGGTGCCCTCCAGCGCCTCGGCCTCCACGGCCGCCTCCTGCTTGACGTCCGCCTCGGCGCGGCGGGCGGCCAGCTGGCGCACGGCCAGGAACTCCAGCACGCGGTCCTTCACGTCCTCCAGCCCGAAGTGGTCCTCGTGCAGGATTTCTTCGCTGCCGGCCAGCGTGAGGCTGTCGTCCGTGCGGATGTTCCACGGCAGGTCGGCCAGCTGCTCCAGGTAGGTGCGGATCACCTGGTACTCGGCGCTCTGCGGGTTGGTGCGCTCCAG
>DASQZE010000386.1:0-14046 GCA_035638875.1 Longimicrobium sp. | reverse complement strand
CCTCCCCCGCAGTTTGGGGGAGGGGTCGCCGCGAGCCGCGAGGAACGAGCGGCGAAGACGGCGGGGGAGAGGGCCTCCCCGTCGCAGACGGGGCCTGCTTCCCGCAACCTTGAGGAACAGCCAAGCTGATTTTGCCATCCTAGAAAAAACGCGGATCCCGTCCCCTCGCCGGCAGCAGCCGATCTACCAGGGGCCTGATGCATCCTGCCGCTCGCCTCCGGTCCGCGATCGGAAGTCGCGACGGCCGGACGCGAATCGGCCGAGTCGTGCAGGAGGCCAGAGATCCTTGGCAGAGCGGTGGCTGCCGGCGAGGGGACGGCATCGCGGTTTTTGCGGGAGCGGATCCTGGCCCTGCGGGGCGGGAATGCGGCCGAGGCACAGATCCACCTGATCGCGATCCGTAAAAGTCGGCCGTGGGTGGGAGGTCGGATTCCGGGACGGAACGCTCGCCGATGCGCGCTTGGAAACGGACGGGTGCCGTTCAGCGGTAGCCCGCCGCCTGCAGGTTGAAGAGCTCGGCGTAGCGCCCGCCGAGGGCGAGAAGCCGCTCGTGCGTGCCGTCCTCCAGCACGCGCCCGTGCTCCAGGACGAGGATGCGGTCCGCCATGCGCACGGTGGAAAAGCGGTGCGAGATGAGGATCGCCATCTTGCTCTCCGTGAGCTCGGCGAAGCGGCGGAACACCTCGTATTCCGCGCGGGCGTCCAGCGCGGCCGTGGGCTCGTCCAGGATGAGCAGCTGCGCGTCGCGCATGTAGGCGCGGCCCAGGGCCACCTTTTGCCACTGCCCCCCCGACAGCTCCACCCCGCCGTCAAAGCGCCGCCCCAGCATCTGCCGGTAGCGTTCGGGGAGCGCCTCTACCACCTCCGACGCCAGCGACCGCTCCGCCGCGCCCACCACCCGGTCGTGCGCATCCCCCGCGCCCAGGGTCAGCTCCCGGGACAGCTCCGCGATGCGCCCCACCGCGATGTTCTCCTCCGCCGTCATGTCGTAGCGCACGAAGTCCTGGAAGATGACGCCCACCTCCTCGTGCAGCTCCGCCGGGTCGTAGTCCCCCAGGGGGCGGCCGTCCAGCAGCACGGCGCCGCGCGTGGGCTCGTACAGGCGCGCCAGCAGCTTGGTGATGGTCGTCTTGCCCGCGCCGTTCTCCCCCACCAGGGCAAGCCGCTCGCCGGGGTGGATGCGGAACGAGATGCCGCGCAGCACCCACGACGGGTCGTCGTCCGGCGCGTCCGCCACGGGCGCGCTCCCTTCCACCGGCTCCGGGTACCGGAACCACACGTCGCGGAACTCGAACCCCGCGCGGATGGGCCGCGGAAAGGGGATCGCGTCCGCGGGGCGCGCGATGGACGGGCGCATGGAGAAGAAGATGAACAGGTCGTCCAGGTACAGCGCCTGCTCGTACAGCTCCGTGGTGGACAGCAGCATGCGCTGGATGAGGTCGCGCGAGCGGGAAAAGGTGCCCGCCAGCAGCGTCAGGTCGCCCAGCGTGAGCCGGCCCAGCACGGTGCGGTAGACGATGGTGGCGTACGCCGCGTAGTAGCCCAGCGTGGAGAGGAGCGAGAGCCCCGTGCTGACCAGGTTGCGGCGGATGGCGAGGCCGCGGTTGGCCAGGTAGAAGCGGTCCGCCAGCGTGCGGTACTGGCTGATGAGGTACGGCGACAGCCCGAAGAGCTTCACCTCCTTGGCCGTGGCCGACGACGCGGCGATCATCCGGTAGTAGTCCAGCTTGCGCCGCTCCGGCGTCCACTGGTAGAGCAGGGAGTAGCCCAGCGCGGCAAAGTGCGTCTCCCCCAGGAACGACGGCAGCACCGCCAGCACCAGCAGGGCGAAGAGCACGGGCGAAAAGGCCAGCAGCGTGCCGATGAGCGTGATGAGCGTCAGCGCGTCCTGCGCCAGCCCGAACAGCTGCGACAGCAGGGCAATGCGCCCCACCGTCTGCCGGCGGGCTCGCTCCAGCCGGTCGTAGAAGACGGGGTCCTCGAAGTGCTGCAGGTCCAGCTCGGCCGCGTGCTCCATCAGCCGCACGCTCATGCGGTTGCTGAACAGGTCGCCCAGCAGGCTTTCCAGCAGCGTGCCCGTGCGCGCCGCCACCTCGCCCAGGGCCACGATGCCGAACTCCAGCGCCACCAGCCCGCCGATGTGGTTCCAGTCCGGCACCCCGCCGCGCGACGCCTCCACCACGGCGTCCACGATGAGCTTGCCCACCCACAGCGAGGCGATGGGGACGAACGCGCGCAGCAGCCGCAGCAGGGCGATGCCCGTGACGTACCCCCGGTGCGTTGCCCACACCATGCGCAGGAACGGGGGCAGGTTGCGCATGGCGCGCACGCGCTGGGCCCAGGTGGGGGCCGCGGGCGGCGGACGGCGGCGGGGCGCGGACGGGTGCGAGGGTTCGGCCATGCGATGAAGCTACGGGAAGGGCAGAGAATAGGTAATAGGGAATAGGGAATAGCCAGCAACGGCACCGGCATCGGGCCGATCGAAGACGCGTCACGGACGCAGTTGCCGGCTGTCCCCTGTAACCTGTCCCCCGTAACCCGCAGTTTCGCCGTTTTCCCGCTATTCCCTATTCCCTGTTTCCTATTCCCTCACGCAGTAGTCCGTTTCCCTCGCGCCGTACGAGATTTCCCCACAGACGCGGCCCGGGCCGCGCCCTACTTTACCCGTGCACACGTGTGCGGAAAAACGCGCCGCTCCGGGTCTGGCGGCGGCTGGCGGGGGGGCGTATTATGCCCGCCGCCGGGCCGCCCCTGGGTTTTCCGGACGTGCGCACGTGCGCATGGGGGCCCGCCGCAACACCTGGATAGAACGCCGAACATCCACAGCCGATGAAGTCAGTCTCAGCTCCCGCCAGGCCGCGCCGCGGGATGGGGGCGCTCGCCGCCGGGATCCTGCTGCTCGCCCTCGCGGCCTGCGGCGACGACCACCTGACGCGGTACCCGCAGACGACGTATGCGCCCAAGACCGAGATGGCGCAGATCCAGATCGACCTGTTCAACCTCACGCTGTACCTGGGGGTGGCGGTCGGCCTGATCACGTTCGCGCTGCTGGGCTACATCATGTGGAAGTTCCGCTACCGCCCCGAGGCGCCGGAACCCCAGCAGATCCACGGCAACACCACCCTCGAGGTGGCGTGGACGCTGTTCCCCGCCCTCATCGTGGCGGTGATCGCCGTCTTTACCGTGGAAGCCATCTTCGCCACGCAGCCCGAGCCGCCGGCCAACGCGCTGACGGTGCGGGTGATCGGCAAGCAGTGGTGGTGGGAGTTCCAGTACCCCGTGAACGGCGGGCGCGACACCATCATCACGGCCAACGAGATCCACGTGCCCGTGGGCCAGCCGGTGCAGCTGCTGCTGGAGACGGACAACGTGCTGCACTCGTTCTGGGTGCCGCAGATGGGGGGCAAGCGCGACCTGATCACCAACCGCGTGAACCGCCTGATCTTTACCCCCACCGAGCCGGGGGTGTACCTGGGGCAGTGCGCCGAGTTCTGCGGCGACAGCCACGCGCTCATGAAGATGCGGCTCATCGCCCACACCCCCGAGGGCTTCCAGGCCTGGCTGGGGAACGAGGCACGCCCGGGGCTGCAGCCCGTGGACACCGCCTCCGCCGTGGCCGTGGGGCAAAAGCTGGTTACGCAGGGCGTCTGCGCCGGCTGCCACGTGATCAAGGGCACGCCCATGGTGGGCCGGACGGGACCGGACCTCACGCACTTCGGGCGGCGCCGCACGCTGGCCGCGGGCATCGTGGAGAACAACGCCGAGAACCTGGCTGCGTGGGTCCGCAACGCCCCCGCCATGAAGCCCGGCAGCAAGATGCCGCAGCTGGGCGGCGACGTGCAGAACGCCCTGACGGAAGACCAGATCCAGTACATCGTGGCCTACCTGCAGTCGCTGCAGTAGCGGCGCAGGCGGAGCGGTAGCAGCAACACGGCAGCGACGGCCCCGCCCGGAAAGCCATTCCGGGCCTGGCCTTTCGTGATCAGGCGCCCCCCTGGGGCGGCGCCCCGAACCCGGATGGAGCAGGAATGGCATCGACAGCAACGGTGGCGGCCCCCCACCATCACATCGCCGCGCCCGCCGCGCCCACGGGGCTGTGGAGCTGGATCACCACGGTCGACCACAAGCGCATCGGCATCATGTACGGTGTGACGGCGTTCATCTTTTTCCTGATCGGCGGCATCGAGGCGCTGCTGATCCGGATCCAGCTGGCCGTCCCCAACAACAACTTCGTCAGCGCCGACTTCTACAACCAGCTGTTCACGGTCCATGCGCTGACCATGATCTTCGCGGCGCTCATGCCGCTCACGGCCGCGTTCTTCAACTACGTCATGCCGCTGCAGATCGGCGCGCGCGACGTGGCGTTTCCGCGGCTCAACGCGCTGTCGTACTGGGTCTACCTGTTCGGCGTGCTGTTCTTCAACGCCGGCATCTTCCTGCAGATGGGCCCCAACTCGGGGTGGTTCGCGTACGCGCCCATCACCACGCGCGAGTTTTCGCCGGGCCTGAACATGGACTTCTACGTCCTGGGCCTGCAGATCCTGGGCTTTTCGTCCATCCTGGCGTCGCTGAACTTCATCGTGACGATCATCAACATGCGCGCGCCGGGAATGCGGCTCATGCGCATGCCGATCTTCACCTGGATGACGCTCATCACGGCCATCCTGATCGTGACGGCCATGGCGGTGTTCACCATCGCCGTGACGGAGCTGATGTTCGACCGCGTGTTCGGCAGCACCTTCTACAACATCCGCGAAGGCGCCGACCCGCTGCTGTGGCAGCACCTGTTCTGGATGTTCGGCCAC
This sequence comes from Longimicrobium sp., assembly GCA_035638875.1. Lineage (GTDB taxonomy): Bacteria > Gemmatimonadota > Gemmatimonadetes > Longimicrobiales > Longimicrobiaceae > Longimicrobium. The sequence continues at coordinate 9,241 of DASQZE010000386.1, read as the reverse complement.
CCCGAGGTGTACATCCTGATCCTGCCCATCATGGGCATGGTCAGCGAGACGCTGCCCACGTTCAGCCGCAAGCCGCTGTTCGGCTACAACGTGATGGTGTTCTCGGGCGTGCTCATCGGCTGGCTGGGGTGGGGCGTGTGGAGCCACCACATGTTCGCCACGGGCATGGGTCCCATCGCCGACAGCTTCTTCGCGCTGTCCACGATGCTCATCGGCATTCCCACGGGCATCAAGATCTTCAACTGGCTGGGCACCATGTGGGGCGGAAGCATCCGCTACACGAGCAGCATGCTGTTCAGCATCGCGTTCATCGCGATGTTCACCATCGGCGGCATCTCGGGCGTAATGCACTCGGCCGCCCCCAGCGACCTGCAGCAGACGGACACGTACTTCGTGGTGGCGCACATCCACTACGTGTTCTTTGGCGGCACGGTGCTGGGGCTGTGGGCCGGCATCTACTACTGGTATCCCAAGATCACGGGGCGGCTGCTGAACGAGCCCATGGGCAAGGCCCACTTCTGGCTCACGTTCGTGGGGATGAACCTGACCTTCTTCCCCATGCACGTGCTGGGGATGGTGGGGATGCCGCGCCGCGTCTTTACCTACGGCGACAACATGGGCTTCAACGGGATGAACATGGTCATCACGCTGGGCTCGTTCATCATCGCCCTGGGCACGCTGGTGTTTGCCGTGAACCTGGTGTGGGCGTGGAAGCGCGGCCGCATCGCGGGCAACAACCCGTGGGGCGCGGCCACGCTGGAGTGGGCCATGAGCAGCCCGCCGCCGGAGTACAACTTCGCCACGATCCCGGTGGTGCACTCGCGCATGCCCCTGTGGGAGGGCGACGCGGAGCGCGAGGGCGGCATTCCGCACGGCCGGGTGGAAGAAGAGACGGAGCAGGTGACGCTGCTGGGCACCAAGGTGGGCGAGGTGCGCGACCCGGAGAGCGACGTGAACCGCATGTCGGCGCACGACCTGGGCATTCACCTGCCGCCGCCGTCGTACTGGCCCATCGTCACCGCGGCGATGATCTCGGCCATTTTCATCGGCCTGATGTTCCGCAACGTGGAGGGCGTGTTCCACAACCTGTGGTGGATGACCGTGGCGGGCGTGATCGGCCTGGTGATCTCCATCTACGCCTGGGCGTTCGAGCCGGGGCACAGTCACTGAACGGACAAGTGCCGAGTGCCCAGTCCCAGGTGCCAGGTGAAGGCATGGGACCAGGCGCTCGGCACACTAGGCACTACGGACTAGGCACTTGGAACCGACTTTACCGATGAACCAATCCCACGCGCTCGACGCCCACGCGGCGCACCCGGCGCACCTGGACACCAGCACGGGGCTGGACAGCCGAAAGATGGCCTTCTGGGGCTTCATCGGCTCCGAGTGCCTGCTCTTCGGGTCGCTGATCGCCACGTACATGGCGTACAAGGGCCGCAGCATCACGGGGCCGTATCCACACGACATCGTGGTGAACGGCGTGGCGCACCAGGGGGTGTTCAACATCCTGCTCACCACCTTCAGCACGTTCATCCTGCTGATGAGCTCGGTGGCCATGGTGCTGGCGCTCAACTACACGCAGCGGGGCGACCGCAAGAAGAGCGCGCTGTGGCTGTTCCTGACGGCCTTTGGCGGCGCCATCTTCCTGGGCTGCCAGGTGTACGAGTTCACGTACTTCGTGGTGCACGACGACATGACGCTGAAGAGCAACCTCTTCTCGTCGTCGTTCTTTCTGCTCACCGGGTTCCACGGCGCGCACGTCACCGTGGGCGTGATCTACCTGATCACCCTGGCGACGCTGGCGTGGAAGGGGCACATCGGGCCCGAGAAGTCGCTGAACGTGGAGATCGCCGGCCTGTACTGGCACTTCGTGGACGTGATCTGGATCGTGATCTTCCCTCTCATTTACCTCGTGAAGTGAACCGGGACATGTCGAGCGAATCACGCGAAGTGCAGCACAACCAGCACGAGCATCCCACCAACCGGTTCTACCTGACCATCGGGGCCGTGCTGCTGGGGCTCACGCTGCTGGAGGTGGTGGGGTACCTGGGCGAGGAGCGCGGCGCTCTGGGCCCCGGCATGGCGACCACGATCATCCTGCTGCTGTCGGCGCTCAAGTTCGGGCTGGTGGTCGCGCTGTACATGCACCTCAAGTTCGACCACAAGCTGTTCACGGGGCTGTTCGTGTTTCCGGCCCTGCTGGCCACGCTGGTGATCTGCGGGATGATCTTCCTGTTCGGTCCCATTCACGGCACGTCCACGGCCATCCACGGCACGGCGACGAACAACGAGCAGATCCACGGGGCGGCGACCGCTCCCCAGGGCAATCCGGGCGCGCCGACGACGCCCTGACCTCATGACCGGCAGGACCTGATGTTCAACGCAGTCCTGGGCCTCGCGCTGCACGGCGAGGCCTTCTCGTGGTCCGAGTGGCGGGTGTACCCCAGCTTCATGGCGGGGTGGCTGCTGCTGGGCGGTGCATACTTCCTGATGGTTGGCCCCCTGCGCCACCGCTTCGCCGGCTCGGCCCCCGTGCCGGCGAAGAAGGTGGCGTCGTTCATCACGGGGCTGCTGCTGATGTTCGTGGCCCTGCAGGGCCCCATGCACGAGCTGAGCGACTACTTCCTGTTCAGCGCGCACATGGTGCAGCACCTGGTGCTCATCCTGGTGATGCCGCCGTTCCTGCTGTACGGCATGCCGGACTGGGCCCTGCGCCCCCTGGTGCGCCGGCGCTGGTCGTGGAAGGTGGCCCGGGCGCTCACGTTTCCCCTGGTGGCGTTCTCGCTGAACAACGTCATCTTCCTGGCGTGGCACTTTCCGGGTCCCTATGACCTGATGATGCGCGACCACGCGGTGCACGTGGGCATGCACCTGATGATCATGGTGACGGGCACCATCATGTGGTGGCCGGTGATGAGCCCGCTGCCGGAGCTGCCGCGCATCGCGCCCGTGCTCCAGATGGTGTACCTGTTCCTGGTGGGGATCCCCATGATGATCTCCGCCGCGCTCATCACCTTCTCCCAGACGGCCCTGTACCGCTGGTACGTGGAGGCGCCGCGGGTGCTGCCGGGGCTCACGGCGCTGGAGGACCAGCGGCTGGGCGGGGTGATCATGTGGGTGCCGGGAGGGCTCACCCTGTGGCTGGCCATCACGGCCGTGTACTTTCGCTGGACCCAGCGCGAGCGCCGGGAGGACGAGGCGGTGGGGCTGCGCCAGCCCGCCGTGAACCGGGCCGGCCTCATCGTGCCGCCGCCCTTTCCCCAGGGCTGATCTGCGGGGCTGGATGCCGATGCGCCCGGACGAATCCTCGTCCGGGCGCGTTTTGCGTCAGCGGACGCAAACTTTCCGCTCGGTGACGGATTGCGGTATTGGACGTTCCGAACACATTGATTACATTTCGACGTGCCATCCGAACCGGAGCGAACGAAATGAGCGAAGCCGCACGCAAGCCCCAACCGATCGAGTCCGATGCAGAACTCGGAGTTGCGGACGCCGAGCAGTTCCTGCGCGATTTTCGTCGCAGGATGGCCGAGCAGGGCCTAATCGTCAGGATGGCCAATCCCCAGCCGGACTGGGAGCCCGGTTTTACGTTGGACGTGCCCGCAAACGAGTTGAGCGAAATGGTCGTACGTCTGCGCAGGGGGGCCGCCTGAATGCGGAGCTATTTTCTCGATGCGTCGGCGATCGTGCGTCTTTATGCGGTAGAGCCGGGTTCCAGGGTGGTAAAGAACATCGTGCGGAGCGCGGGCGTAACGCCGCGAACCACACAGACGCTCGTTTGTGATCTGAGTCTGCCAGAAACCATTTCGGCGCTCCTTCAGATTGCCGAGGGAGCGCGTGGCCCCGCGCGGGGGGTGAGCAAGGCAGCGTTGCGACACATTCTCCCGAGTGTCCGGCGCGACTTCGTCGGCGACGTCCCGGTCCTGTCGCTGGTGCCGTCTACGGGCTGTATGGAGTTGGCCGCGGAACTCGTAGAGCGGCATCGGCTACGGGTTGCCGATGCCGTACAACTCGCCGCTGCCATCCGCTCCCGTTCTGCAGTTCCGGAGCATTTCCCGTTTTTGTTCGTCAGCGAGGACATTGCGCAGTGCCACGCGGCGGAAGGGGAGGGGCTGGAGGTGCTTCGGCCGGCGGCGTAGGCCGATGCGCGCGGCTGCCCGCCCTCCATTCGGAGAGGCGGGCTTCGTGTATCTACCGCTCCAGCGCCCTGCGGTCCCAGCCGGCGAGGTCGGCTCCGGCAGCGTAGCTGGTCTGCAGGAACTCCATCAGCGCGGCGTCGGGGTCGGCGGCCGTGCGGACGGCCTCGTAGGGGAGCAGCCATTCGCCCAGGTCCGTGCTGTAGTACGCTGCCTCCGGCCCCACCCTGGCCGTGGAGTACCCCTCCGGCCCGGGGTAGAAGTACGCGTAGAAGGCAGGCTCAGGAAACTGGTCGTTGCCTGGCCAGAAGCCGGCGCTGCTCACCTCGTGCGAGTACGCCTCGCGCGTCACGCCGTCCGCGACCCCCGGCGCGCCGGGGTGCACGGGGGCGTCGCGTCCGCTGAAGCGCGTGACCGCCATGTCGAAGCTCCCCCAGAAAAAGTGCACGGGGCTGCTCTTGCCCAGGTACCGCCCCCGGAACTCGCGCATCACCCGGTCCGCCTGGGCCAGCACGCGCCAGCCGCGGTTGGCCGCCTCCGCGTCGTAGGCCACGTGCGTGGTGTCCTGCTCGAAGGGGATGGGGTCCGGCACCTCCTGCGGCAGGGTGCGGATGCGCACGGAGAGCCCGAGCTCGTCCAGCACCCCCATCACCTCCGCGTAGAAGTCCGCCACCGTGCGGGGACGCATCTGCACCGTGCGCACGGCCCCCTCGCAGGTGCGGACCACCAGCTGGTGGTCGATGAAGTCGAGCTCCATCTCGAAGCTGCGTACGCCGTGCGGCACGGCGGTGGTCGTGAGCCCGCGCGCGCAGACGTACAGCGGCACGTGCCACCAGTGGTTCACGGGCGGCGACAGCGTCATGCGGATCTTGCCCACGATCTGCGTCCACATGTGCAGCGTGGCGAGGGTGTCCTTCCACTCCGCGTAGGGCAGGGCGGGCCAGGTGTCGGTCCGCGGGAGGACGGTGGTCTGCGGCATGGGGCATCCCCGGGTGGCGGTGGGGCGGAGACGTGCGCGCCGCGCGCGTCCAGGCGGGGACGCGCGCGGCGGCATGGAGCGTTCTGGCGTGCAGTGTACGCGCGTCAGCTCGTGGGCGGAAGTCGCTGCCAGTCGGGAAGGTCCGCGCAGGCCAGGGGCGGCGTGGAGGGGGCGGAGTTCTGCCCCTTGATCAGCAGGGCGTTCTGGCCGTTGAGCACCGTTGCCGGCGGCACGGCAAGGGTGTCGGTGAGCGCCGCCACGTTGCCTGTGCCCATGAGGATCGGGCCGATCCGCCCCACCTCCGGGCCGCCCGCCGACTGCGCGCACCGGCCCTGCACCACGAACGCCTGCAGCTGCCGGTTGGCTTCCGTGAGCCCTGTGACGTTGAGCGACACCTCCGTCTGCTGCCCGATGCCACGCAGGTTCATGGACCCGCCGACGCCGGAGTTGTTCACCTGCGTGAGCGTTCCCGCCGCGATCGTCTGCTCCGGGCGTGGGATGGGCTGCACGGGCATGCCGCTCCCGGTCCCGCCATTCGCCGCTGCGCCCCCGTCGGTGGACGTGCCCAACGTGCCCACCTCCGCCGTCGCGTTGCCCGCATCGGGACTGTCGCCGCCGCTGTCCCCGCACGCGGCCAGCCAGCACATGGCCAGCACCGCTGCCCCCCGTCTTCGCATCGCATCTCCCCGTCCGGTGGCACGTCTCCGCCTGTGATCTAAGCAGGACTCCGGGCGGGCAAGGAGCGTTCCAGTACAGGGTTTATCCAAAGCTGCGCCGTGCCTGCTCCAGCTGCTCGGGGCGGCCGATGTCGATCCAGGTACGGCCGTCCACCCGGTACGGGAGCACGCGCTCGCCGTCCCCCGCCAACCGCAGGTAGGGGTCCAGGATGGAGAACGCCCCCCGCTCCGTCAGCAGCCCGAAGATGCGGGGCGAGATGACGTGAATGCCCGCGAACGGGATCGTCCGCACCTTGCCCACGGGCGGGCGCACGCGCAGGTCCAGCTGCTTGCCCTCGTCGGTACGCCCCAGCAGCCCCGCGTCGTCGAAGAGCAGCTTGCGGGTGGTCGGACGGTCCAGCACGGCCACCGTGGCGAGCGGGTCGCCGGCCGCCACGTGTGCGGCGTACAGGTCGCCGAGGGGGATGTCGGACAGGATGTCGGCGTTGTGGAGAAAGAAGGGCGCGTCTTTCCGGAAGAGCCCCTCCGCCGCCAGCAGCGCCCCACCCGTCTCCTGCGGGCCCGGGTCTTCCCGGGAGAAGACGGCTTCCACGCCAAAGCCGTCCATCGCCCGGACGAACGTCTCGATCTGCTCCGCCAGGTGGGCCGTGTTGATGATCAGCCGGTCCGCGCCGGCCGCGATGAGCCGGCGCGCCACCCGCTCCAGGATAGGCATGCCGCCCACGTCCAGCAGCGCCTTGGGGGTGTGGTCGGTGAGCGGCCGCAGGCGTGTGCCCAGCCCGGCCGCCAGGATCATGGCATCCACGGACCCTACTCCGGCGCGGAGGCGGCGCCCGCGGCCGCGCCGGCGGCGGCCAGCTCGCCCTTTTCCGCCTGCTCGCGCGCCGGCCAGCGCCCCTGCTCGCGGTGCGTCACGTCCACGTGCACCGACGGGTAGTGCTGGTTCAGGAACGCCGCCAGCCGCTCCGCGAAGTAGACGGAGCGGTGCTGCCCGCCCGTGCAGCCGAAGTACACCGAGAGCGAGCTGAAGCCGCGGGTGAGCCACACGCCCACGTGGCTTTCCACCAGGTGGCGGACGCTCGTCCAGAACTCCTCCACCTCCGGCTGCTGCTCCAGGAAGTACGCCACGGGCTCATCGCAGCCGCAGAGGGGAACGTACTCCGCGTAGCGGCCGGGGTTGTGGATGGCGCGGCAGTCGAAGACGAAGCCGCCGCCGTGGCCGCCCTGGTCGTCGGGGTAGCCGTGCTTGAAGCTGAAGCTGCCCACGTGCACCGTGAGCCCCGGCAGCGTCTGCGCCGGCTTGCGGCGGAGCGACGCCGTGCCGCAGATGCGCTCGAACACGGCGCGCAGCTCCGGCAGCTCGATGCTGACGAACCCCGTCTCCAGGATGCGCTCCAGGTTGCGCACGGCCTGGGGCACGCTCTGCAGGAAGCGCGGCTTGCGCTCGTAGAAGCCGCGGTAGCCGTACGCGCCCATCGCCTGCATGATGCGCACGAGCACGTACCCGCGGAAGTGCTGGCGAAAGCGCTCGCGGTCCACGCGCAGGTACTGCTCCAGCCCGTTCAGGTAGTGCTCCAGCAATTCTTCGCGCAGGGGCTCCGTGAGCCCCACCTTGGGGTCGTACAGCAGCGACGCCACGTCGTACTGCAGGGCGCCGCGGCGGCCGCCCTGGTAGTCGATGAACCACGGCTCGCCGTCGCGCAGCATCACGTTGCGGCTCTGGAAGTCGCGGTACAGGAAGTGGCGCGTGTCGGCCCCCAGCAGGAACGTGGCGAAGCGGCGAAAGTCCTTCTCCAGCCGCGCCTCGTTGAACGGGATGTGCGCGAGCTTGAGAAAGTGGTACTTGAAGTAGTTCAGATCCCACAGGATGGACTGCCGGTCGAACGCGGCGCGCGGATACGCCACCGAGTAGTCCACCGCCCGCCCCCCCTCCACCTGGAACTTCGGGAGGATCTCCAGGATCCGCCGGTACACGGGCATCATGGCCTCGGGAAAGTCCGCGCCCGGGTCCTCGCGCCGCGCCAGGGTGACGGCATCGAAAAGCGTGGTTTCGCCCAGGTCCTCTTCCAGGTAGATGCCGGCCTTTTCATCCACCGCATACACGGCGGGGACGGGAAGGCCGATGGACCGGAACGCCTCGGTGAACGCGAGGAACGCGCGGTTCTCCTCCGCGTCCGGGCCCGTGACGGCCACGGCGGTCTCCATGGCGTCGCCCACCACGCGGTGCATCTGGCGGCTGGAGCCGTCGCCCGCGATCTCCAGGATCGTGACGGGGGGCTTGCCGAAATGCTGCTTGAAGAGCCTGCGAAAGATCTTCTCCACGACACGCCTTGGATACGGAACGGAAACGAACACGGGGGCGCAACATAACTCAGCAACGGCGGTGCCGTCAGATCCGCAACGGATGCATGGGGCACGCCGTCACGCAGCGGCCCTCTCCTCCTTCGCCGCGTCCGCCTGCGTCCCGCCCAGCGCGGCGGCCACTTCCGCGGCCGCACGCAGGCCGGAATCCAGCGCGCCCTGCATCCACCCGGGCCGGCTGGAGGTGTGGTCGCCCGCGAAGTGGATGCGTCCCTCCGGCGCGGCCAGGTGCGGGAGCAGGCTGCGCACCTGCCCCGGGCGGAACCACGCGTAGTCGCCCCGCGCCCACGGGTCCGCGTCCCACGCGTAAACGGCCGCCCGCTCCACCTGCCCGTGCATCGCGGGGATCACCTGCGCCACCTGCGCCCGCACCCGGCGCACGCACGTCTCCGGGGGCATGCACGCGAGCGCGCGGGCCTCGCGCCCGGTGACGAACGCCTCCACGATGCCGCGCGGCCCCGGCTGGCCGGCGGTGGCGTGCGCGGCCATCATGATGGGCAGGTCCGTGGCGACGGCGTCCCCATCTTCCGCGTCCCACCCGTGCTCGCGCAACTGCAGGTAGACGCGCGTAACGGACGTGGCCGGGAGTTGCGCGATCGCGGCGCGTTTCGGCGGCGACAGCGGCGGATCGACCGCCAGCCGGCGCAGCATGGTGAACGGGATCGCGCAGATTACGTGCTCGGCGAAGATCGCGCGGCGCTCGCCGCCGATGGTGTATGCCACGCGCACGCCGTCCCGGCGGCGCTCCATCCCGGTCACCTCCGCGCCGTAGCGGACCGCCTCGCCCAGCCCCCGGGCCAACGCGGCGGGGAGCCGGTCGCTTCCCCCGGCGATGCGGTGGGTCTCGTTCCCGCCGCGGCTGCCGGCGAGATCGCGCAGCAGGCAGAGCGCGGAGATGGAGCCGATGCCGTCGCCCCACTCGTCCAGGTAGCCCAGCCGCATCAGCGCGGTGGCGCCGGGCGAGGCCCCGCGGGCGCGCAGCAGCTGCTCCATCGTCATCCCGTCGAAGGCGAGGGCGGATTCGCCGGGCCACAGCGGGTGCTCCGGGTCGCCGATGGCTTCCACGACGGGCTGCAGGTACAGGCTGC
>DASQZE010000385.1:0-3366 GCA_035638875.1 Longimicrobium sp. | reverse complement strand
CGCAGTAGAAATCCGAGTGCACAATCAACTGCGGGATTCGGTATGAGACGCCGAAGCCCCGCCGGATGCGATTCCGGCGGGGCTGTTCATCATTGCGGACGATCACCGTCACTCCTCCGCGGGTGCTGGTTCTCCGTTGCTGCCGGACGGCTCACGCAGTGGCTTCGATCGCGCGTTGCAGATCCCGCTCATAATCCGGCGGGGCTGTCGATCGTTTCATGCTGCTCGGGATCAGGACGTCGTGACCAGGAGGTGCCCGGGTTCTGCTGCGCCGCTCGACTGCACGTCCACGCGCACGTTCATCTCCAGTGCCGTCAGGAAGCGGAACAGCCGGTCCATCGAAAAGCCCGCGAGTTGGCCCCGCACGACAGCCGACACCTTGGGCTGCGTGGTGTCCAGCAGCTCTGCCGCCTCCACCTGTGTCAGCCCGCGTGCTTCGATGGCCTTGGCGATGAGACGGGAGATCATCGCCTTTGCGTATCGCTCGTCCGCATCGGGAAGTCCGAGATCGGCAAAGACGTTTCCGCTGCTCTCGTAAACTTCGATAGGCTTCGTCATCCCGCTGTCCTTTCGTCTAGCGCCGCTACTGCACCCGCCCGCCCTGCGCGATCCAGCGCCCCAGCAGCGCGCGCTCCTCGTCCGTCATGTGCGTCTTGTTGGCGGGGGGCATGGTCCGGGTCTCCACGGCGCGGGCGCGGATGCGCTCCAGGCGGGCGCGGATCTGTGCGGGGGTGTCGAACGCCACGCCGGCCGGCGCCGCGCCGAAAGTACGGTCGGCAGCGTCGGCACTGTGGCAGACGGCACAGCGCTTCTGGATCACGGCGTTCGCCTGCGCGAAGGTGACCGTGCCCCCGCCCGCATCCGCCGGCGCGTTGCGGGCCGCGGCGGGGCGCGCGGCGAGGGCGTAGAGCGCCAGGACGGACGCGGCCATCGTCACAGCGAGCGCGGGCTTCCACTGCGCGAAGGTGAAGCGGATGTTCAGGATGTGCCGCACCGCCGCGCCCGCCAGCACCAGCGTGCCGAGCACCAGCCAGCTCCACCGGTTGGCGTACAGCCCGGAGTAGTGGCTGCTGAGCATCAGCACGATGACTGGAAAGGTCATGTAGTTGTTGTGGATGGACCGCTCCTTCGCCTTTTTCGCCGGCGCCGGATCGGGCGCGCGGCCCGCCTCCACGGCGGCGACGAGGGTGCGCTGCGCGGGCATGATCACGCGGAACACGTTGCCCGCCATCAGCGTCCCCAGCATGGCGCCCACGTGCAGGAACGCGGCGCGCCCGCTGAACACGTGCGTGAGCCCGTACGACACGCCCAGCACCAGCAGCAGCCCCAGCAGCGCCGCCATCGCGCCCGCGCGCGCCAGCAGCTTCGCGAGCCCGTAGTGGTAGACGAGCCATCCGCCCACGATCGTCCCCACGCCGATCATGGTCGCCTGCGTGGCGGTGAGGTCGGCGACGGCGGGGTCCACGAGCAGGGCGCCGCCGCCGGCGTAGTAGACCACGATCAGCAGGGCCGCGCCCGTGAGCCACGTGGTGTACGCCTGCCACTTGAACCAGTGCAGGGTCCGGCCGCGGTCCCACCCCTTGAGGTCCTTCTCCATGAAGTAGAAGGCGCCGCTGTGCAGCAGCCAGATCTCGCCCTGGATCCCCGGCTTGCCCTGTTTGGACGGCTCCAGGTTGCGGTCGATCCAGTTCCACAGCATGGAGTTGCCGATCCACATGATCCCCGCGATCACGTGCATCCAGCGGAACACCAGGTCCACGAGCTCCCGCAGCTCCATCCGCTCAGCTCCCCCGGTAGGTGGAGTAGCCGAACGGGCTCAGCAGCAGCGGCACGTGGTAGTGCTGCGCCCCGTCGCGCACCTGGAAGTCGATGGTCACCTGTGGATAGAACGCCTCCGTCCCCGCCGCGCCAAAGTACGCGCCCGTGTCGAAGACGAGCCGGTAGACGCCGGCCGCGAGGGGCGCATCCGACGGCAGCAGGTCGCGGAGGCGGCCGTCTGCATCCGTGGCGCCGCTGCCGATGACGGTGCCCGCGTGCTCCAGGCGCACGGGCACGCCGGCCGCCGGGCGTCCGCGCGAGGTATCCAGCACGTGCGTGGTGATCGAGCTCATCGGGCCTTCGGTGAACGGGGAGTGCGGGACGAGGTCAGGCGGATGGCGCGCGGTGCCCGGCCGGCTGGTGATGGAGCACGGCACACGCCGCGCCCACGGCCATGCCGAGCGTGATGAACATCAGCATGAAGGCGGCGTGGGACATGTGCCCGGGCCGCGGTTCGCGCAGCAGGTACGGCGCTGCGAAAAGGCCGCTCACCAGCGCGCCCGCGGCCATCCCCGCGAGCAGCCGTGCGCGTGTGGGCGGATGCATCCCGTCCCGCACGAAGCCGCGCAGGAGAAGGCCGTAGATCCCCCCGCCCACGCCGAACAGCAACGGCATCAGCGCCGCCGTGGAGAGGGTTGCATCCCAGCGGAACACGTCGCCGAAGAGCCAGTGGCCCGCCAGGTCAGTCGCCACCACGAGCACGGAAGAGCAAAGTCCGAGGCGCACTCCCCCGAGCGTGTACCGCAGGAGGTGGTTCATCAGGGCCGTCCCCGGTTCAGGGTGTCGTGTCCGGGTCCGCAGCCAGCAGTTTCTCGAGTCGGATGCGGGTGATCCGGCGCTGCTCCTCCGCCGCGACGCGGAGCTCCGTCGCGGCATCGTTCGCCAGGCGCAATTGGAGCAGGGCCAGCATCTCGTCCGCGGAGCGTCCCGTGGCGCACACGATGTAGATGTGGCCGAAGCGCGCCTCGTAGGCCCGGTTGCCCTCCGCCAGCGCGTCGCGGGTGGCATCGGCCGCCGTGGTCATCCCCGCCTGCTCGCCGGCGGACCACGCCTGCTCGCGCCCCGTCTGCCCCGCCTGGGTCGTGCGCTCCCCGATGCGGGGATGGCTGCGGAACGCCTCGCGCCAGTCCGCCTCATCCAGCTCCCACCAGATCGCGTCTGCCTGGGAGAGCAGCGCGTCCGCGTCGGCAAAGGGGCGGGCATCCGCCATCCGCCGGGCCCAGTCGCGCGAGCCGCAGCAGGTGAGCAGCGCGCGCTCCGCGTCCTCCGCCGGCAGGGCGTTCAGGCGGGCCAGGCCGTTCATCGCGGCAGGGTGCCGAACACCCGCATGCGCGCCACGCCGCCGTCGGGGAGGATGCGCAGCCGCACGTGGGTGGCCGATTCGTGCGGGGCCAGCTCCTCGAACTTGTAGCGCGCGTGGGGCTGCAGCCGGGTCTCCGGGATGAGCGGGAACCACGGCGCCCGGGGATCGGCGAGGGCGTCTGCGGAGGCTCCGGGAAGGTGGATGCCTTCCAGGCCCATGGCATCCGGCGAGTTGCCCTTGAAGTG
>DASQZE010000384.1:0-4225 GCA_035638875.1 Longimicrobium sp. | reverse complement strand
CCGGTTGTCCCCAGCGCCCGGCCGGAATGCGGGCCAGGATCTCGGTGTTTCTATGGGGGTCGTCGCGCAGGGCCTGCGTGTTGTCGGTGCCGAAGTAGCCGGGGGCAATGGCGTTCACCTGCACGCCGTGGCGCGCCCACTCGTTCGCCAGGGCCTTCGTGAGCCCGGCGACGGCATGCTTGCTGGCCGTGTACGCGGGGACCGTGATGCCGCCCTGGAACGAGAGCAGCGACGCCACGTTCACGATCTTTCCCGCCCCGCGCTCCGTCATCGCCTTGCCGAAGCGCTGGCTGAGCAGGAAGACGGAATCCAGGTTCGTCCGCAGCACGGCATCCCAATCGTCCAGCGGAAAGTCCGCGGCGGGGTGGCGGCGGATGGTGCCCGCGTTGTTCACCAGGATGTCGATGGGGCCCGCCAGCCGCTCCGCCTCGTCCGCCATGGCGAGCACGCTGGCGCGGTCGGCGTGGTCGGCCTCCACCTGCCACACCTGCCGCCCCACGCCGTGGATGTACGCCGCCGTCTCGTCCGTCCCACCCCGCCGCGTGCTGGCGCAGACCACGTCCGCGCCGGCCTCCGCGAGCGCGACCGCCATCGCCTGTCCCAGGCCGCGGCTGGCACCCGTTACCAGCGCGCGCCTGCCCTCCAGCCCGAACATCCGCGCCAGCGCATCAACCGTCATCGCTCCAGCTCCAGCGCGGCCAGGATGAACGGGCCCACGCCCTTGTAGTCGTCCGTCACCACCGGCTCGCTGACGTAGTAGGCGTACGACCCGTCGCGGTACGATCCGTCGCTGCGCCGGTTGCCGCCCAATCCGCTCACCTGCACCACGTTGATCAGCGACACCGTCCCGTCGCCGTTCTCGCGGACCAGGTTGCTGAGCAGGCCGTCGAACCCGCGCGCGGCCACGTCGCGGTACCGCGCGTCGATGTATCCCAGCCGCGCGGCGCGGGCCAGCGCGTAGGCGAACATGCTGCTGGAGCTGGCCTCCAGGTAGTTGCCGGCGCGGTTGGGCCGGTCCATCAGGTTCCACCACAAGCCCGTGACGGGGTCCTGCACGCGGGCGATCCCCTCCGCCGCGTCGCGCAGCGTCTGGATGATGGCCGGGCGGTCCGGGTGGTCGGCGGGAAAGTGATCCAGCGTCTCCACGACCCCCATCACGTACCACCCCATCGCCCGCCCCCAGAATTGCTGCGACATTCCCGTCGCGCTGTCGGCCCACGGCTGCGCCTTGGCAAAATCCCACGCGTGGACCATCAGCGACGTGCGCGGGTCGCGGGTGTGGCGCGACACGAGCAGGAACTGGTGCGCGATGTCGTCGTACGCGGCGGGCTCGTTGAAGGCGGCGGCGTACTCCGCGAAGAACGGCTGGCCCATGTACAGGCCGTCCAGCCACATTTGCTGCGGATAGATCTGCTTGTGCCAGAAGCCGCCCTCCGGCGTGCGCGGATGCGTGCGCAGCTGCTGGCGGAGCACGTCCGCCGCCTTCCGGTAGCGCTCCTCGCCCGTCCGCTCCCACAACCCGAAGAGCAGGCGGCCCTGCGAGATCTCGTCGATGTTGTAGTCCGCCATCTCGTAGCCCTCGATGGACCCGTCCGGCTTGATCCAGCGATCCATGTTGGCCTGCACGTAGTCCAGCATCGCCCGGTCGTTCCTGGCCAGGCCCACGCGCTCGATGGCGCCGAGGACGACGCCCTGCGTGTAGTCCCAGCGGCGGTGCGTCTGCGGATTGCGGCGCATGACGGACCGCGCCACGGCCACGGACCACGGTCGTCCGTCCGCCGTGGCGCGGGGACGCGGGCGGGCGTGGGGGATGGGGAGCGGCGCATGCTCCGGCTGCGGCGACCCCTCGCCCAGCCCCGTGCCGGCGGGCAGGTGCGCGACCTGCGCGCCGATGGAGGGCGCGGTGGCGAGGATTCCGGCGGCCAGCAGGATCGCGGCGAGCGGGCGTGATTGCATTATCCGGACGGTCCAGGTGGAATTCGGCATCGATCGGCTCAGCGGCGGGGGGCGGCGCGCAGGTCGCTCGGGCGGCGCTCGGTATCCGGGCGGCTGGAGACCTCGTGCGACGTGGCGGTGGCGGCCTGGCCGTTGATGGTGGAATCCTCCATCACCAGCTGCCGCACGCCCTCCGTCACGTTGCCCCGCTCCACGCCGTCGAAGCGGCAGTCCACGATGCGGATGCCGCTGATCTCCGACGTTTCGTACGCGCGCATGTACAGGCCGTACTTGCTCCTGGCGCTCGTCACGTTCCGCATCTCGATGGTGCGCACGACGGGCGCGAACGGGCCGTTCTGCCCTTCCTCGTAGAACAGGTCCACGGAGAGCACCGCATCCGCCACCTGCCCCACGCGGACGTTGCGGACGTAGACGTGCTCCAGGATGCCGCCGCGGAGCGCGTTGTTCTTGAAGCGGAGGGCGCGGTCCAGGTTGGGCGAATCCATCTCGCAGTCTTCCACGAACACGTGCCGCACGTGGCCGCTGATCTCGCTGCCCAGCGTGACGCCGCCGTGCCCTTCCTTCATCCGGCACCGCCGCACCACAATGTTCTCACTTGGAACATTAATGCGGCGCCCGTCCGCGTTGCGCCCCGACTTGATGGCGATGCAGTCGTCGCCCGTGTCGAAGACGCAGCAGTCGATGAGCACGTCGCGGCAGCTCTCGGGGTTGCAGCCGTCGTTGTTGGGGCCGTGCGTGATTACCTGCACCCCGCGCACGGTCACGTTGGTGCACAGCACGGGGTTGATCTCCCACATGGGTGAGCGGAGGAGGGTCACGCCCTCGATGAGCACGTTGCGGCAGCGGTACGGCTGGATGAACTGCGGCCGCAGGTACGAGCCCTCCGTGAAAACGCGCTCGGCGACGGGGACGCCGGCCTCCACCATCTGCCCCAGCCGGTCGCGCGCCGCCTTCTGCGTGGGCCCGTTCGCCCACTCGGGATGCGTCTTCCAGGCGCCCTTCCACGGCCACCAGTGCGTCTCGTCGCCCTGGCCGTCCAGCGTGCCCTCGCCCGTGACGGCGACGTTCTCCTGCTCAAAGGCGTAGATGAACGGCGAGTAGCCCATCATCTCCATCCCCTCCCAGCGGGTAAAGACGGCGGGCAGATACGCCGCCGGGTCCTGGCTGAAGGCAACGGTCGCGCCGCGCTGCACGTGAAGGTTCACGTTGCTGCGCAGGTGGATGGGCCCCGTGAGCCAGCGCCCCTCCGGCACCACTACGCGCCCGCCCCCCGTCGCCGCGCACGCCTGGATCGCCGCGCGGAACGCCGCCGTGCAGTCCATCTGCCCGTCCCCCACGGCGCCGTGCTCGGTGATGCGGAAATCGCGCTCCGGGAACGTCGGCGGGATGATGCGCGCCAGGATCCCCGGCACCCGCGCCCACCCCATCGCCTCCCCGCCCGCGGCGGCCGGGGAGGTGGATGCGGCGGAGGTGGATGCGGACGATGCGAACGACGAGCACGCCGTACCGAGGGGCAGGATCATCGCCGCCCCCGCCCCTACGCCGAGCGCGCGCACGAAGTCGCGCCGGGAGATGCCGTCGTTCGTCATCCGCGCATCAGGATCGGTCATCGGCTGCACTGCGGGTTCAGGTGCATTTGCTTCGGCTCGGAGCGAAAGGAGGAGTCGCATCCTCCAATCACCCATCCCACTGTCCTCGAAATCCGGTATCCAACGACATCCGGCATTCGTCGCGGCTCACACATCCAGCCGGGCGAATACCGGCATCCGGCGGATGAGCCGGCATCGTGCGCACACCGCCCCGGAGGCCGGCATCCGGCGAAGGATTCGGCATCGTGCACACACCCCCGGCGAATGAATTCGCGGCTCGGACTACGTGATGTCGGCCTTCGCCGACGGCTCCTGCCGCAATCGGGTGAGTGCACCCCGGCAGGGGCTCGCCCGTGCAGTCCGCGAAGGCGGACTTCGCGATTTTCCAGCGGCGAATTCATTCGCTCAGCCCGGGGCGCCGCCTCCATCGCACGATCTCATCCCGCTCCGGCCCGCGATCCCGGTCCCGATCATCGACCCGGCTGCGCCCCTGATCCGCTCATTCATCGCCCCTGCTGTTGAAGCCTCACGCAGTTTGTGAGGCTTTCGGTTGTTGCGGCGACGTAACTGCCCAACTAGCTCAGCAGGGCAGCATAGGGGTGTCGGAGAAAACGCTGCGGAGCGCTTCCATGAGCGAGAGGCCCTGTTTTCGTACAGTCGAGATGTAGCTGCGGACCCGG
>DASQZE010000383.1:0-25568 GCA_035638875.1 Longimicrobium sp. | reverse complement strand
CACAAGCGGTCGCGGACATTTGCACGATGGGATGTCGTGTCCTGCCCGATCGCGCATCCCGGGAATGCAGGCATGCGCGGAATCGCCTCGGCCGCGTGTTGCCGGAAAGGGGCGGGTAGGGGGCACCAGGCCCGCACCGCCCGAAGGCCCTGAATCCACCCCGTTGCTGATCCAGCGTTCACGCGGTTAAACTTCCCCGCGCAGCATCCGCCCGGCCCTCCCGCCGTTCCTCATCGACTTCATTCCAATCCGCCCCCCCATCCGGTTCCCTGCCCTGCCGTAACACGCGGCGGGTCGTCGAGTGCGTGATGGTCGCTGGATGAGGTCCCATCGATGCGCCGATTCGATCGAGCGTGATGCGGGAGATGGATGCGGTCGATGAATCGATCGGCCGATGGGAAGCGGGCGATGAAGGTGATCGATCGATCGGCAACGGGAGGCGGGCGATGCGCATCATGGATCGATCGGTGATGGGAAACGGCCGATGAACATCATGGATCGATCGTGCGATGGAAAGCGGGCGATCAGCATCGTTGATCGATCGTGCGATGGGATGCCGCCGATGTGGGCCGGCATCGCGATGAGCGAATGAATTCGCCGCTGGAAATTCGCGGAGTCCGCCTGCGCGGACTGCACGGGAGAGAGCCGTCGCGCGGGCGGAATGGCGGATGGGAACGGGCCCGGATGGGCGGCGCCGCGGACAAGGGGAGCGAGGCGTGGAGAGGATCGCCGCCGATCGCTGGACCGCCGATCAGCCCTGACCGGACGTCCGGCGGCACCATCGGGATCGGGCGGGACGCGGTGGATGGGCCGGTGCCGCACCCGGTGCCAGGATCGCTTCCGGATGGACGGGCGCGGCCTCCGCACCGCTGGCGGAAGGCGCGTCCCGCCGCGTAGTTTGACCGCCACGTCGCGAAATTGGCGCACCCGGAGGGCCCCGCTGCGTCGTGACGCGCGGGCCGCCGCCGCGCCGCCCGCGCCCGCCGGACACCGCGTCCGGCCGCACACCCCCGTTCCGCCATCCGCGCATGAGCAAGCGGCCGATCCGGCTGGGAGAGATGCTGGTCCAGATGGGGCGCGTGACCGCCGACGAGGTGGAGCGCGCCCTGGCGCACCAGCACGCGCACGGCGGCTACATGGGCGACGCGCTCGTGGCCCTGGGCATCCTGACCCCCGAAGAGCTGGGGTGGGGGCTCGCCAGCCAGCACGACATCCCGTTCGTGCACCTGCGGCCGGAGAACATCGACCACGACCTCGCCGCGCGCGTGCCGGCGGCGTGGGCCAGCGAGCACCGCATGCTCCCCGTGCTGTGGATCGAGGGGCGCGTCACCGTCGTCATGCACGACGTCGCCGGGCTGGAGATGCTGGACGAGGTGCGGCACCTGACCGGCGCCACGGACGTGGTGCCGGCGCTCACCTCGCTGGAGGCCATCGCGGAGCTCATCGAGGCCGTGCACGGACCCGCCGTGCCCACGGACCTCGCGCCGGCGGACGCGGCGGACGGGCCCGGCGGGGAGATCGCGGTGGAGGCGCTGCTGGCGGAGGCGCTGGAGGGCGGCGCCACGGCGTTCGGCGTATCGGCCCGGCCGGGGCGCGCCGTGGGCTGGTACCACGCGGACGGCATCGTGGCCCGCGTCCTGGCGCCGGAGTGGCGCGCCGCGCTGCATCGCCAGGTGTCGCCGGCGACGGACCCCGGCGCGGCGGGGCGGTGGAGCGCGACGGCACGGATGGGGAGCGAGCTGCGGATGCTGGAGTGCCACGCCGTCGGCAGCGGCGAGGCCCTGGAGTGGGCCGCCGTGCCGGGCGCGCGGCTCGCGGGCGGGCTGGACCGACTGCACGCCGACCCCGCGCTGGTGCACCGAGCGCGGGACGCGCGGCGCAACGGCGGGATGGCGGCCCGCATCGCGTGCGACCCGGGCGAAGAGGCCGCCGCGGAGGCGCTGCTGCCGCTGCTCCCCGCGCTCCTGCTGGGGGACGCCGTGCGCGCCCTGCACCTGGCGGACGGGCCCGGCGCGATGCCGCCGGGAACGCTGGCCGTCCCCGTCGCCGGTCCGATTGCCGTGACGGCGGCCGGGCTGGCGCCGTTCCATCCCGACGCCGTGACCGTGCGCGTGGATGCGCTGGGGGACGGCGGCCTGGCCGCGCTGCGCCGCCTGGCGCCGTTCGTGGCCGTGCTCGCGCGGTCCGCCCCCGGGCACGACCCTGCTTCTTTCGACTGCGTGGTGCGGCTCCGCCTGGACGAGGGCGGGCCGGCCTGGATTCTTCTCGCCGGCCCCGACTGATGCCCAAGATCGACCAGTTTCTCAACCTCCTCGTGCAGCACGGCGGGTCCGACCTCCACCTGAGCTGTGGCGGGCCGCCCGTGCTGCGCGTGCACGGCCACCTGCAGAAGGTGGCGTTCCGCGACCTGGTGGAATCGGACCTGAACCTGCTGCTGAGCGAGATCATCACGCCCGCGCAGCTGGAGCGGTACCGCACCACGCACGACCTGGACTTCGCGTACGAAATCCCGGGAACGGCGCGCTTTCGCGGCAACTTCTTTCGCCAGCACCGGGGGCCGGGGGCGGTGTTCCGCATCATCCCCTCCAAGATCCCGTCGGCGGAGGAGATCGGGCTGCCGGACGTGGTCCGCAAGTTCACGGACCTCAACAAGGGGCTGGTGCTGGTGACGGGCCCCACGGGATCGGGCAAGTCGACGACGCTGGCGGCCATGATCGACCTGATCAACGCCACGCGGCCCGAGCACATCCTCACCATCGAGGATCCCATCGAGTTCGTCCACGCCAACAAGAAGGCGCTGGTGAACCAGCGCGAGGTGGGGCCGCACACGGAAAGCTTTGCCACGGCGCTCAAGGCGGCCCTGCGCGAGGACCCGGACGTGATCCTGGTGGGCGAGATGCGCGACCGCGAGACCATCGCCCTGGCGCTCACGGCGGCCGAGACGGGGCACCTGGTGTTCGGCACGCTGCACACCAACAGCGCGCACAAGACGGTGGACCGCATCATCGACACCTTTCCCGGCGACCTGCAGCACCAGGTGCGCGCCATGCTCTCCGAGAGCCTGCGCGGCGTGGTCGCGCAGCAGCTGCTGCGCAAAAAGGGAGGGGCGGGGCGGGTGGCGGCGCACGAGATCATGGTGGGCACGGCGGCCGTGTCCAACCTGATCCGCGAGGGCAAGACGTACCAGATCCCCTCCATCATCCAGACAGGCAAAAAGGACGGGATGGTGCAGATGGACCAGTCCATCCTGGCGCACCTGATGGCGGGGCTGGTGGAGGGCAAGGAGGCCTACGCCAAGGCGCTGGACAAGTCGCTCTTCCAGCAGTACGCCGGCTGAGCGGCTTTCTGGTGCGACGCGGGGATGAAACACGCGGAGGACGCGGTATAAAAAGAGAGGACGCGGAGGATTCTTGTCTCCGTGTCCTCTCTTTTTTGTCTCCGCGTCTTCCGCGTGATGATTTGGTTTCCGGCGCCGAACCGGCCGATGAATTTGGGATGACGTTCGACGATTGCCGACTGGCTGATCTGCGCGAAGGCGGCCATTCTTCCCGTCCTGCTCCTCACAGTGTACAAGTGTGGCGCCACAGCATTGGCGCCGCGCCGAGGCGGAATCAGGGTGCGGACGATTTCAGGGGATGGAAGTAGCGAATTTCCGGGTACGGATTCTCGGAGAGAACATAAAAGCCACCGTTGTACCACGAGATTTCAGAGACGGCTCGCGGGAGCACGTACGAGTTCAGATACTCACCTGTCTCCAACGCATAGCTGTCCACTAGGCGATACCGTTCGCGGCTGGTGCCGCCAAAGAGTACATATATTCGTGAAGGTGATACGGTGACGGACACCGCCGCGTCCGTTGGGCGGTGTCGGTGTCGCCATACAGACGTCTTTGAACCTCGCTGTTCGCGTTGCACCTCTGGGAAGGCAACGTGCTCCACGAACCACCCTCGACGCGTCTCCACGTCGCCATTGGCCGCGAAGAACCCGTCGCCCAGACGAAAGGCCATCACCCAATCTCCCGTCTGTGCGTTCGCGCCGGTAACCAGTTGGGTAGCTAGATAGTCTAGCTTCTTGAACCCGGCCCACGGAAACCCGAGTTGCCTGCGGTGGTGGCCGAGTGTGTCAATCTCTACCAGCGGCTCACGATCCGGAGAATCGGTCAGCAGAAGAATTCCCGAGCCGTCAAGCAGAACTAGCTCTCGCGGTGAGTTCCCGAGCGTTGTAAGCGGAATTCGGCGTACTGGGGTGCCGTCCTCGTCAAGCACAAGCACTCGACTGTTCACAGGGTCCAGCACCCATGCGCGTCCTTCCGCGTCGACCTTTAAATCCCGCAGATCGGCAAATTCATTGGGACCAGCGCCGATGCGGCCGAAACTCCAGTGTAGCCGACCATCATGGCCGAAGCGTCGCACACGACCTGCTACGTGATCCACGAGATGGAGCCCATGTTGGGAGGCTGTCAAACGAGCTGGCGTTATGAGGGTTGTATCGTTTTCGTCAGTCCCAACGAGCTTCGTCTCGGTCCATTCGCGCACAGTGATGCGGCGCGTCAGCAGCGTTCCTTTGGGACGAGCACGGACATACTCGCTGTCGCTGATTGCGCGCCCACCGTCGTCCCGTGCACACCCGAGACAAAGAAGCAGGAGCAGACTACAGCGGGTGGTCCATCGGCCGCCGCTCACGGGGCACTCTCCCGCATCAGCGACCGGTACGACTCGACCACTTCCCTTGCGCGCGGCAGTGAGCGCGGGTCTGCCGGAGGGTGCAGCACCACTCGCGGGCGTCCGGACCCGTCGAGAAGGATCACGGCCGGAGTAGCAATCTTACCAAGTCCCGTCAGCAACGCTGCCGCGTCTCGCCCAAGCTCCTTTCGGACAGGGAACCGGGGAGACAAGTCTTCAAGCGCCCGCTGTCTCCATGGCTCGTTACTCTGTCCGTCGAGCGGCACCCCGGTTACCAAGAACTCACCGGGCTTGTGTAATTGCTCCCAAGTTCGGATGAAGCGTGCGTGCGAATTACAGTCAAGAGCTTGATATATGACCAATAATCCGCCCTCCCGGCCAGCAGCAGCAGGGATAGACGTGACGGGGTGCAGACGCCAGCGCATTTCGGCACTGGTGAAAGTGCGTACTCCGGCTATGGCGAGCAGAACCACAGCGGTAGCGGAAATTAGGCGGGATGCCGCCAATGACCAGTTTCCAGGCGCTTTTAGCATGAGCCGGTGACCCGAGGATTGGTGGAGGGTTCTACGTACGAGGAATTTACGGGATTGTCGTTCCGACCGGACGCCAGTAGGCCAGTTCCGGCTCAGGATCATCGCGAAGTGTATAGAAGCCCCCATTGTACCAAGCAATCTCCCGCACCGCTTCCGGCAGCAAAAAGCTCTGTAGGTAGCTTCCGTTCTCCGTGGAATACGCGTCAATCACCTTGTTCCTATCAGATGATGCCCCGCCGAACAAAACGTAGACCGCGCTAGTAGAGAACGTAGCCGAGCGCGCCGCAGGAAGTGGTTTGTCCTGCAACTCAGTGCTTACTCCGCCATTTACCCGCTTGGTTACGAGTGCGGGGAAGGGAATAGGCTCCACGAACCAGCCGCGGAAGGACAGAGGCCTCTCCTCATTGAACAGGAAGAATCCGTCTGCAAGCCGGTAAGCGGAAATCCAGCGCCCGGTTCTCGCGTCGCTACTCGTAATCTGCTGGGCAGCCAGGTAGTGCTGACTACTGAACTCGGGAGCGGGGAAGCGCATAGTCTTCTCGACCGCGCCTTCGCTGTTGACGATTATAATCGGCTTTTCTGGCTGCCTGCTCATAATCAGGATAGCCCGGTTTCCGCTGACCGGAACGATCTCGTGAGGCTGACCTGGGAGGTTTGAGAGGGGTATGTGTGCCTCCACGGCCCCCCCGGGCGTCAGTACGGTGATACGGGAATTTGCACCGTCCAGCACCCATGCGCGCCCCCGCGCGTCTAGCTTTACGTCCGAAGGGTTCCTGAACTCGCCAGGGCCGCCACCTTCCCGGCCGAAAGTCCACGTACCCGTTCCACCGTGTGCAAATCGCTTGATTTGCTTCGGATAGAAGTCGATTAGGGTTACGCCTGCGTCGGACGCGTTAAGCCGGTACGGGGAGATCAGCGATGTGTCATCGTCTGCGCCCCCCGCGAGGCGTCGTTTTTCCCACTGTACGGCCGCGTACTTTCGCTCTCCGGCAACGTCTGCGGGGCGCTTGGTTCCGCCGGGATCACGATCGCAGGCGCCGCTAACGGTAGCCACCGCGGCGGCTAAAGTGGTAGCGATTAGCCAGCGTTTCGATGTGTCCATTGGTTCGCTGATCGATCAAGGGGGAAAGAAGGCGAACCGTCGCCCGGCCGGTTACTCAGCCGGGCGACGGTTTTCGATCAGTAATTCCAGTACGAGTATTCGAAGTGGCAAACACGGATGCCGATCCCGCCGCACACCTTGAACTCCTTGCATTGGTCGCCGTAGTACCCGATACACCTGATGGACTCCGCCGCGTCAGCGGGCCTGGGGGCGAAGAACAGGCCGGTGAGGGCCAGGAGCAGGAATGCGACGCTCCGCCGCAGGCGCGAATCTGCTTGCACGATCATCTCGCGAACTCCTTTGATGCTTTTTGTTGAGTTTTCCGCCAGAGGTTATCTGCGAGGGCGCTTATCGCCCGCCGATTCTCCAGCGAGACGGTTTCACTTCCGAGGTGGTACCGCGCCTACATGCGGGTCGTCGGGGCCTTCGGATAGTAGGAGTACCCGACGGTGTCGCAGACCTCGAAGACGCCTATGTCGATGCACACCTCCGTTCGGGTGCAGACGTTCCCGCCCGCCTTCGAGCAGTCATGGTACTGCGCCGCACTCGGATCGGGCGAAAGCGCGAGCACCGCAGCGGCCCCCAAAAGCAGACCGGTGCTGAGAACCAAGCGGCGCATCGGATTGTTCGTCATGCGGTTTTCTCCCTCACCTCAGATTCCCCCAGTAGCCTTGGGGGGAGGCCGCGACGGGCAAATCCCGTCGCAGATTCAGCGCAAGCTATGTTGCTCAGTATGCCCCGGTTGTGGGTGCGCGCGGGGTGAGAAAGAGCCCTTATGGCGCCGATGTATTCTAGGCAAGCAAGCGAATTGGCGCCAGTAAGTTTGTGCCCTTGCGCGGTCGAGTCTAGTACGCGGGTCTAGGGCGCCTATCTCCCGGTGTGTACCGAACTGGCGTAGCTCCGAAAAACAGGGCCAAACGTCGGCTGCGCGCCCTCAACCCAATTCACTCGATTTTTCCGGTCTGCATCGCTCTTAGCCCATTAATCCAAGTGGGCGGCAGTTGCCGACTCGACGAGTAAATTCGTTCCAGCTCATCGAGCAGAAATGCCGTGGCGTGCGCTCGCTGTTCCTGCGCCAGCCCGTGCAAGAGAACGTCAATCGCCGCGCGGCAGGTCAGCGCATCCGGTCTTCCGCTCATCACGTCGCGGAAACTCACGACGCGCGCTCCACCACGGGCGATGCCGCCGCGCACAGGGACCGCAGTTCCGCGATTTCGGCTGCAATGGTCGGGTAGATGGCGTGAGGAGCGGAGGTCAGCGCGGCGCGGGCCGCACGGATCAAGGCAACTTCATCCCCCGCCGCCTGCGCAGCATGGGCGAGGTCCAGAGCAGCGCGAAAGCGCGTCTCCTCCGGGATCGCCGGGTCGGCCATCATCGCCCAAGTCTCAGCCGTATATTCGGCTGCCATGCTGTTTCCACGCCCCGCGCTGGCTCGCGCCGTCAGCGCTACCGCAGCCAGTTGTGAGACAACCGGAAGGCGCGCCCGCAGGTGCGATAGGCGCCGGAGCGCTGCCCGCGCGCGCGCATGCTCCCCGCGGTCGGTCCAGAACCGCGCAAGGTCAAGCAGAAGGGCCGGTGTGCCGTCAGCGTCACTCACGAACGCGCTTTGCGCCGCAAAGGCGTAATGTGCTGCACTCACGTTGTCACCGCGAACGTGAGCGAGCCTGAACAGCCCATGCGCCGCCCGCATCCGGGCGCTCCTCGCCGCGTAGCGCCGCCCGGCAACGAAGGCCCGCCTAAAGTACGGCTCGGCCCGGAGCTGGTCCGCACGGCTTTCGTAGACTCGGCCCAGCTCCACCAGCGCGGAGGCATATGCCGCGCGATCGTTCTCACGCCGGCCGACGGCAACGGAACGCCGCAGCCACGTCTCGGCCCGCGCAAGCTGGCCCGCCGCCGCCGCACATATCCCCGTCTGTAGTGCCGCCTCAGCAAATCCGGGAGACGCAAGCGCCCCTGCCTGGGCGAAGGCCGTTGCTGTGTGCAACAGACCAGCCCCCCGGGCATACGCCGCAATCTCTAGGCAGCATACCGACAATATCGAAGCATCCGCACGGCTGCTGAGGGCGAGCATCCCGTGGACCGTATCGATTGCGGCGGAGACCTGCGACGGAACGTCGCTCTTAGCGCGGAGCAGGAGTCGCCCGTCAGCGCTCCCATCCGCGAACAGGCGGCGACGTGCACGCGGGAGCGTTGCCGCCCAAAGCACTACATCACGTACGGTCTGCCAGAGAAGCAAGCCGAAGTTGCCCTGCATTTCCGTTAGGATGCTGTCCCCCTCCAGTTTGTCGGAGGGGTCACGCAGGATCGCAGGCGGCTCGCACCAAGGGCGGCGGGTGTCGCGTGTGCGGTGCTGCACCCCTTCGGTCGCTTCACCGTGTGGACGGCCCGCGTGTAAGGAGCGTTTTATTCTGCTCATGCTTCCTGCCGATAAGGTTGCTTTCTGGCAGGATAGGTAAAGCGCGCCACCGGGGGCGTCAACCCTTTCGGGCCTTTAAGTTAGAATAGGCCAGGGAGTGCCGTGTGCGAAGTGAGGTAGGAGACAACTATAGGTGACGCCATTGGCGCGTACGACTATTGCTGACGCTTTGGGGGCGCTTTAGGTTGCGACGTTCTTCGCGATAGCACCGCTAATCCTCCTTGTGGACATTTGAGGTCCCCCGATGAACCGAACGCGCTTGACTGTTGCCATGGCCGCCGGACTCGCGTCTATCAGCGCATGCGGTGATTTAGCGACGGCGCCCACCAGGGGTGTTGCGGGCTCACCCTCCGCGACCGTGGTTGCTCCAGATACAACGACGGCACACGGCGGGTGGGCGGGTAGCGGCCATGAAGCGACCGCCGCGACGGATTCATCCGCTGCACGCGGTGCGGGATGGGCGGGGTCAGGCCACTGACCTTCGGTCCTGGCTACTCTGTGGGATATCGCTCGGGGGGAACTGCCCCGCCCGCCACGGGCGAGGCAGGCTTCTTTCGCAGCTTCCGTAGTACGTCCTGTGTGATCAAATCCACGGGATCGGCTTCAGGCGGTACTCTGTCAACGTCTTCTGTAGGAACGCGATCCCGTACCGCCTGCAAAAGCGCGCGGGAGTAGGAGGCGATTCGCGCATCACTTCTCTTCTCAGCCAGAGCCATGGCGCGGTCTGCGAGACTATCAGCTGTGTCCCACTGTTGAAACGCGCGAGCACCTTCCGCCAGCTGATACAAAGCATCTGCGGAATCTTCATCGTCGACGTCTACCATCGCTAGAACAACGGTGGCTTGCCGTGTATAGCGGATGTGGTCTCGAACGGCTGCGGCCGAACGGGCGAGTGCTGACCGAACAAGGATGCTCACGCGGTCCCCATCAACCCACGGCAGCACCGTCTCGAACAGAGTAAGCGCGGACGAGAAGTAGCCTTCCCGCAATAGGAAAAAGCCAGCATCGTACGCGAAAGCGGGGAACCGTGGATGATCCGGACTATAGTAACTCGCCGCCTTCCGCAGGTGGTCCAAGGCCTCATCCCGGCGCCCACTGTCATACGTGACACCAATGAGGTTGTGAAACGCTGCCGCGGCAAGCGACTGCCGCCCATTTCTCAAAGCAGCACGCGCAGCTTTCAAAAAGTTCGCCTCAGCCGACGCGGAATTACCCAGGTCGCTCTCCAGGTTTCCCATGCCAAGACGCGCGTTGGCCATATCAATGTGATTGCCAGCGATACGCGCCAATCGGAGAGCACGCCTGTACCAGATTGCCGCGCGCTGATGCTCCCCGTTCCTTCTACACAGCCGTCCCGCAGTAAACGATCGTGCAGAATCGTCAGGTTGTAACCGGGCGGCGAGCTCCGCAAACTGTACGGCTGTAGCCTTCATGGTAGCGATTTCCGCCCAACCGACGATTTGACCACAGGCATCCGCCAGGGCGCCGCGATGGACGTTCTTTGGATCGTCGTGCAGGCACCAAAGAGATCGGATCGTAGCTCCGATCTGTGGAGCCTCGGCCGCTGCAGTGGCAACCAACCAGTCGTCGGCGGAGGCGGCAGGATGAAATAGGCTTGGACGAACACTGGCCGGAGCCGACGACCACAAGAGCAGGTCAGAGGCTACCCGCCAGAGCACTAGCCCGAGAGCCCCGCAAGCATCCCTAAGCACGGCCCAATCCGGATACGGCGTAGCTGGCGGACCGGGTACGGGAGACACACGGGTCCGGCCAGAAGCGGCACCCCTGGGCCGCTTGGGAACTGTGTCGGCCGCTACGCGGCTCGGATCGTGGTCCATTTTGCGCGGGGAACTCAAATGCGAACAGAACGTGTGGACGAAAGAGTAGGATAGGGAGGCCCGCCTTTTTGCGCCAGAAGTGTATAATAATCGGGCGAGAAGGAGGCGGGTAGCCGCGTCCGCAGCGCCTGTTCGTGAGAGCAACCCCCGGCCGGGGAATCAGCGAGGAGCAGCAAGAGCGCGTTTTGGCGCACTCCCCTAACTGGCGCTTTGCGCTGGTGGCGATACTTTGCCGGGCCACGCTCCACCGCATGAACTCCCGTGCGGCAGCTTCGCAAGGAAGACGTTGACTTGGATGCGGGGCGGGTGCGCTGGCGGGGAGAGTTTGACAAGACGGGTCGTGAGCTTGTGACGCCGCTTCCGCCGGAAGCGGTACAGGCCCATCCGAGAGGCGCTCCCGGTCCTCTCGCCGTGGCTGATCCCGGCCGACGAGGACCCGAGCCGCCCCCGGTATCGCGTAGCCTCCTGAATGACTGGAAGGACAAGGTTAAGGAGTGCGCTGGGGTAGACGTGGACCGGCTTGGTTTCCACGCCCTACAAGCGCTCAGGGATCCGCACGAAGGAGTTTCGGGCGCTTGCCCCCAAGGTGCAGGAGATGTCTACCGGCACCACGCACGCGATGCTGAAAGGTGTATGACGAAGTACCGTTTGAGGAGCTTGCGAAGGCGATGGATCGCTCCACCAGGCACGCAAGAAGGGCCTAAAAAAAGCCTTTGACACCAACTGTTGACACCTTGCCTGTCCGGGCGGCGGGGTAGCGCAAACGTAAGATAAAGCAGTGCAATCATTTACGAGGCGCGCCGCGCTTTTCACGGCCGCCCTACCGCAACAACCACGCGAAGTCCGCCTGCGCGGACTGCCGGGGCGGCCCTCTTTGCGGCTGCGGCGAGTCCCGTCGTTGCCGACCGCGAGACCTGGATCATTCTGCCGCTCCGCTCGAAGCCCGCCCGTTCCAGCCTCCATGGCCGATCTCGCGCTCCGCATTGCATCCACGTCCGCCGTCGCGCTGCTGGCGCCCCTGCTGATGCGCCAGGGCCGCCGCGTCCGCCGCACCACGCCGCGCCTTCCCGAGGCGGCCGGTCTGCGTACGGGCGAGGTCCCGGGCCGGGGCGCGCCCGTGCGGCTGCTGGTGCTGGGCGAGTCCACGGCGGCGGGCGTGGGCGCGGCGCACCACGGGGAAGGCCTGGCGGGGCAGGTCGCGGGCAGGCTGGCGGCGAAGGGGGGAAGGCCCGTGCAGTGGCGCGTGCTGGGACGCAACGGCGCCACGGCCGCCAGCACGCGCGACGAGCTGCTCGGCCCGGCGGAAGGAGTCGCGGCGGACGTGGTGGTGGTGGCGCTCGGGGTCAACGACACGCTGCGCCTGCGCTCGCCTGGCCGCTGGACGCGGGACCTGCGCTTGCTGATCGGCGAGGTGCGCGCGCGCTGCGGCGCCGTGCCCGTGATCCTGGCGGGGGTGCCGCCCATGGGCGTGTTCCCCGGGCTGCCGCAGCCGCTGCGGGGCGTGCTGGGGCTGCGCGCCACGGTGCTGGACCGCGCCGCCGCGCGCCTGGCGGCGGAGACGGAGGCGGTGCGCCACGTGACGGTGCCCCTTCCCCCCGGCGCGGTGGGCGACTTCTTCTGCGGCGACCGCTTTCACCCCTCGCCGCACGGGTACGCGCAGTGGGGCGCCGTGCTGGGACGCGCGGCCGCGGACGCGCTCGGCGGATGATGGACGCCGCGAACGACGCGCCGCTGGGCCGCCTCGCCTTCACGCAGGGGGTCAGCCCGATCCGGGTGCTGAACTGGGACGCGCTCTTCCGGGGTGGCGTGTGCGCACGGTGCGGGAGGGCGCACGGCCCGCGCACGGACGAGCCCTTGCGCTTTCGGCACACCGGCGCGAGCGACGCGCGCTCCGACGGGTGGCTGGCGGGTGAGTCGCCGCTCGGCGGGCGGATCTGCCTGTACTCGGAGCGCTTCCTGGAGCTGCTGACGGACGAGGAGCGCGGCCTGCTGCACTGGCGCCCGGCGGAGAACACGGCGTACGGCGACCGGGCCGTTTTCGAGCTGACGGGCTCGGCGCACCGCCTGCCGCTCGCCCAGCCGCGCGGCGGTTCGCCGTACCTGGAACGGTGCGGCGACTGCGGGTGGGAGCCGCCGCCGCACTACTCGTCCAACACCACGCAGCCGGACTGGATGATGCGGTTCGCGCGGGCCGGCGGGTTCCTGCCGCCGCTGTATGTCGCCGCCGCCGACCTTCCTGATCCGCCGCCCGCCGCATTCACCGTGGGCGACGCGCGAGAGTCCCTGCTGTTGGCGCTGCATCCGGCCCGCTGGGCGGAGATTGCCAGCCTTCCCAACAAGCGGCGCCTTCGCGGCGTGCAGGGCTGGGGCCTCGGCGTCCTGCCGGCGGAGTTGGTGGAGGACTGATCGAACGCGTCGATCGGAGCGCTACGGGAGCGATTGGAATCGCGGCTGCACCTTCACACTGCCGCCTGCGCCGACACCACTGCCGGCCCGGCGGGCGCAGCGGTGGTGCCGCTGTCGCGGAGCGCGAGGCGGGCCGAGCGGCGCCTTGCCGCGCATCCCATTCGTAAACAAGAGGTTGCGCAAAAGCGGCAGACGGTGCTAGGCTTCATAACCGCCCGTTTATGTCCGGCACCTCGTGCCGGACGCTTTCGCCTGCCCAATACCCCGGAGGGCTCATGCCTGGATTCTGGACGCGGACCCGGCGGTACATGGCCATCGTCTGGCTGGGCGGCCTGGCGCTGGAGGCC
The DNA here is from genome assembly GCA_035638875.1 of Longimicrobium sp. Taxonomy (GTDB): domain Bacteria; phylum Gemmatimonadota; class Gemmatimonadetes; order Longimicrobiales; family Longimicrobiaceae; genus Longimicrobium. The sequence continues at coordinate 12,244 of DASQZE010000383.1, read as the reverse complement.
GTGGTGCTGGTGCTGGCGAACCGCACCAACAACTCGTGGTTCCTGGTGCTGGCCGCCGCGCTGCTCGTGATCCCCATCGCCGCCATGGACGCGACCTGGCGCTGGTTCGGCCGGGAGCCGCGCAAGCGGTGGAAGCGCCACGACCTGGAAGAAGCCCTCGCGGCGGGTGTCCCGTATCCGCAGGCCCAGGCGGCCGTCGTGCAGCCGGCATCCGCCCCGCCGCACGCCGCGCCCCCGGCCCCGGCCCCGGCCCCGTAGCCGGTCCGCGCGGTCACGGCGCGCGGCACGTTCCGGATGCGCAGACCCGCCCGTGCACCGCCTTCAACGGCGCACGGGCGGGCTTTCTGTTGGACGGCACCCGGATTCTTTCAGAGCGTGTTCAAGAAACTCTCCCCGCGTTTTGATTTCCTGAGGGAGGCGCCGCCGAAACCTTTGTCTTGTCGAGCTCCATGGCGCCGACCGAAGGATCTGGCTCGCATGACCGAGGGACTGGCAACGCGGCGGGAGGCACGCCCCTCAGCCGCGCGGAGTAGATCCTTCGGTCGCGCGCAAAGACTCGTGCAGGTTGAAGTTACCGGCGCGCGCTCCCTCAGGAAATCAACCGCGTCTTCTATCTCTGGGTAGAATTCTTTACACCTCTACGTCGCGCCGCAGAGCCCGTTGCATGGCGCGGACGCTGTCTCGAAGGGCCGAGAGGGCGGCGGCGCGCCCGAGCGTCATCTTGCGAATCATCATGAGAATGGGGTGGATGCGGATCGTCCGCGGTCAGGGGGCCGGGCGCGGCGCGGATTCGTCCCGCTCCGTCCCGAGCTTCAGCGACGCGTACACCTGGACCCAGGATGGGTAGGCGGCCCTGAACTCCTCCTCCGGCGCGGCAAAGCTGGCGACGAACACCGTGGCGTCGTGCACCGTCACGTAGGTGGCGATGCGCCACGTGTGGCCGCCCGTCACGTAGGTCTCTTCCAGGAACCCGGCGGGATGGCCCACCAGGGTGCGCACCTCCGCGAACTGGTGCAGCACGTGGCCCCCGTCGCGCGCGGCGGAACGGCCAAGGGCCACGGCCAGCAGCGCGGAGTCCGCCTGCTGCGCCAGGGTTACGGCCCGCCGTGCGCCCGCCGGGTCGCCCGCCAGCGACTGGAACGCCTCCACGTCCGCGAGGCCGGGCTCCGCCCCGAGGTGCAGCCGGGTGGCGCGCATCCAGAACCCCATGGAGTCGGGGCGGGTGCGGGGCGCGTGCAGCTGGTCCTGCGCGGAGACGAAGACCCCCGCCCCCTCCCCCTGGGCCGCGATCAGCAGCTCGGTGCCGTCCGGGGGCATGAACTCCCATCCCACGGGAACGGCCAGGGCCAGGCGGACGGCCGCGTCGTACCCCGCGCCGGTGCACACCCAGCGCACCAGCCAGTCCGCGTCCGGCTGCTCTGCCGCGGGGGCGCACGTGCCCGCGGACTCCTCCTGCGCACGGAGCGGCGCGGCGCCCGCCAGCAGGAGCGCGGCCGCCCAGGGCACGACGGCGGCGAGCGGGCGAAGGATGCGCGCTACCATCGTTCCGTCCGCGGGTCGAAGGACGCAAGCACCCGCTCCCACAGGGGCATCAGCGCCGTGTGCTCCCCCTCGATCGCGTTCAGGGAAATGGCGAAGATGGCCCCGTCGCGCAGGGTGACGTAGGAGATCATGCGCCACTCCCTTCCGCCCGCCACCATCACCTCCGACAGGTAGCCGGCCGGCTCGCCGGCCAGGGCGCGCACCCTCGTCTCCTGGTTGGCCGCAGGCTCTCCGCCGTCCGACGTGGACAAGCCCATCACCTGGGCCCGCAGCGCGCTGTCCGCCAGCAGCGCGTGCGTGATCCGCGCGCGGGCAGACGCGATGCGGCCGTTGCTGGCGTCGCGAAAGTCCTGCACCTCCGCGGCCGACGCGCCGCGTCCCAGCAGCCGCTGCGTGGCGCTGGCCCAGAACGCGGCGGTGTCGGCCCGGTTCACCGGGTCTGGGAGCTGGTCTCCGCCCACCACCCAGATGACGTTGTCGCCGTCCTCCGCCGTCAGCACCAGGTCCGCCGTGTCCTGCCACGTCACCCGCCAGCCCGCCGGCAGGGACACGGAAAAGCGCACCGCCGGTTCCCGCGGGCCGCCCGCGCACCCGTAGCGCACCAGCTCCGGGGGGGCGGAGGCGGAGGCCTCCTGCACGCACGCGGGCAGCGAGCGCATGGGGCCCTGCGCGGAGAGGGGCGCCGCCGCGCAGAGCACGAGGGCGGCGGCGCCGAGCAGCCGAATCCATTGGATGTGCATGGCTCAGGGCCGGGGGCGGGGGCGGGGGGACGGGGGCGGACCCTGCGGCGGCGCCACCGACCCCTGCGGCGTCTCGTAGATCCCCACGCCAAAGCGGCAGGTAGCCGCCGAGCAGGCCTGGACGGAGGCTTCTACCGTCCACCGGCCGGCCACGGCGGGAGGAAGGCGGACCACCGGCTGGGTGCTCGCCTCGGAAACCGCGACGATGGCGCCGCGGGGGTCGATCACGCGAAAGGAGACGGCCGAGCAGTCCTGGTCGCAGACGGCCACCAGCGTGTGGCGCACCCCCGGCTCCATCTCGAAGCCGATGGAGGCGCTGTTCTCCGTTCCCGTAACATCTATCCACGTGTCGTGTGTGGGCTCGTCCAGGCGCAGCCTGCCCTCCGCCGTGCGCAGGCGCCGCACGACGTATCGGCGGTACTCGTCCAGCCATTCCATGGCCCCCTCTCCTTCCAGAGCGGGCGGCGGGGGAGGCGGAGGCGTGTACGGCTGCGCGATGCGGCGGTACGACGCGCTGTTCTCGCCGGGGCCGTAGTAGTTGGGGCACTCCTGGCGCTTGCCCCGCGCCGTCACGATGTAGTCCGCCAGGCTCTGGGTGTACGCGCTGCAGACGGACACCGTGTCCCCCGGCAGCCGCAGCGTGAGCACGTTGATCCCCGGCGCGTAGTAGCCCGGGCACTGCTGGCCCTTGCCGGCGGCCACCACGGCGTACCCCTGCGGCACTGCCTGGTCCGCGCACACGGTGATGTCCTGCGCCTGCGCCGGGGCGGGTGCGGCGGCGGCCGCCCCGGCGAGCAGCGCGGCGGCAAAGGCGAGGCGACGGGCCGTTCCGCGAAGGGCGGCCGGCGCGCGGCGGGGGGAGAATGGGTGGATGCGCATGGTCATTCCTGTCCAGAAAGTTTGAATGCGCCGTATCAGAACGTCAGCGCGCCCATGGTGCCGGAGAGCAGGGGGATGAAGGGAACGCCGTCTTCCCCGTCCTCGCCCTCCATCTGCCTGGTGACGTACATCAGCCCCGCGCCGGGCAGGAGTAGCCCGGCGCGGCCAGGGATACGGCGGAATGCTGCGCCGCGGCGGGGGCCGCGAGCGCGAGGAGCAATGCGGCGGCCACGGCAGCCGCGCGTGCGAATGCGTTCATCTCGGGTACGGGGGTGGATGGAATGCCGTCCGCCCCGTCGCGGGGCGGATCGGGGTCACGGGGCGGCGGGGGGCGCCTCCGCGGACGGGACTTCGATGGTGGCGGAGCCCACCACGCGGCGCCAGAGCGGCTGCAGGATGATCACGGCAACGGGACTGCGCATCATTTCGGTCGATCGGATGAACGGGACGTACGTTGATCGGGTCCAGCGGGCGGGCGATGTACCGGCCAGCCGCGGGCAGGTTCCCTGCCCGCGGCCCGCGGGGTGGACGGCGCGACGCATGTTCCGCCGCAAGTCCAATCCCCGCATCATCATCCGCCGTCGCCGGTGAACGGGGCGGAGACGATGACTACGTAGCCGGTGCAGCGGATCAGCGCGCCGTCTCGACGACGATCGTGTAGCGGCCCGTTTCGCCCGCGGCGAGCGTGTTGGCGCGGATGAGCAGCACGCCGTCGCCCTGGGCCGTGTACTCCACGCGGGCGTTGGTGCCGCCGCCGCCGTCGTCGTCCATCGCCGGGTTCTCCGGCTCGCCGTTCGCACCCATCCCCATCACGGCCAGCACCGCGTCGAAGTCGTCGGATTCCAGCCGGATGACGAGCCGCTCGCCGCGGCGGGCGCGGTAGGTGTAGTCGTCGTGGAGCGATCCGTCGTCCATTACCCCGTCGCCCTGCGCCAGCTCACCCTGCACGGGGCTCCCCAGCCGCAGCGCCGCGGGGCCCGCGCCCCCATCCGGCGGCGGGTTCTCGTCCGCCGGCGGCGTGGGCGACGCGCCGTCCGCCTCCAGCTCCAGCGTGTACTCCCCGGTTTCGCCCGGGCCCAGCGTGTTCACGCGGAGGGTGACGGGGCCGTCCTGGTCCGCCACGTACTCCACGCGCGCGTCCGTGCCGCCCGCGCCGTCGTCGTCCGACTGGAGGTTCTCCAGCGTTCCGTCCGCCGCCCGCCGCCCCACGTGCAGAAAGGCGTCGAAGTCGTCCGAGCGCAGCGTGACGGTGATGCGGCCGCCGCGGCGCATGTCGTAGGGGTAGTCGTCGAAGTGCGATTCGTCGTCCAGCTTGCCGTCGGCCGCCACCAGCTCGCCGCGCACGCGCTGCCCGGGCCGAAGGACGGACCCGCCGCCCGTGTTCGCCGAGCCACCCGGGTTCGCCGATCCGGCCGGCCGGTCCGAGCGCAGGGTGAACGTGTAGTCGCCGGTGGAGCCGCGGCGGCCCAGGGAAACGTTGCTTTCCACCTGGATGAGGATGCGCCCCGTCGCGGGCACCACGCCCGTGGCCGTGAGGGTGCGCCCGCGGCGGCCGCGCTGCTCCACCACGTCCATGGCGCCCCCGCCGCGCCAGTGCGTGGTGGCCGTGACGGACGGGTCGATCTGCCTGGATTCCAGCACGAACGTAAGCCGCTCGCCGGCCTGCGCCTCGTAGAAGAACGAGTCGAACGGGCGCCCCGTGCAGGTGTTCGTGCCGTCGTAGCGGTCGCCCGCCAGCGTGTGGTCTTCGCGGGCCAGGGCGCCGCGCACCGTCTGCCCGGCCGTGAGCGTGGGCGCGCCGCTCGTCCTGGTGCCGCACGCCTGCGCCTGTGCCTGGGCCGCGCCCAGGGCCAGCAGGGCGGCCGCCATCCACGGCGCCCTCATGCGGGGAGCCCCCGGGCGTGGTCCGCCTGCACGGCGAAGTAGTCGTTCTGCGATACGTCGCTCGTGGCGCCGTCCACGAACGCGCGCACGTGCTCCAGCGAGTCGCCCTCCCACAGGCACACGCCGCGGGAGCCGTCGGCGTTGGGGTACACGGTGTGGATGCGGATGCCCTCCGGCAGGTTGGGCAGCGCCTGCTCCGCGCGCTCCCAGAACTCGCGCGGGCTGCGGATGGTGTGGTTGCACAGGACGTACATGCGGGGCTCCGGGTGGGGGATATCGGCGGGCCGCGGGGCCCGGCGGCAGGGGGTGGCGGACCTCCGCGCCCCCAGCCGCGTACCAACCATCGCGGCCGGGCGTATCCCAGCCGTATCCCCGGCGTCCCCCGGCCGTTGCGGCACCCCGGTACGGCGGCATACCTTGGACAGTCCTTCGTTTTTCCTCCCGCATTACCCCTCCGTGTACCACCTCCGCACCCTGGGCACCCTGGACCTGCGCGGCCCCGGCGGGGCATCGCTGGCGCCCCTGCTGGCGCAGCCCAAGCGCGCGGCGCTGCTGGCGTACGTGGCCCTGGCCCGTCCGCAGGGGCCCGTGCGGCGCGACATCCTGCTCGCCACCTTCTGGCCCGAGTTGCCGGACGACCGCGCGCGCGCCGCCCTGCGCAACGCGCTCAGCTTCGTCCGCAGGACGGCGCCGGGGGTGCTGGCGGTGCGCACGGACGACGCCGTGGCCGTGGCGGACGATGCGCTCGTGTGCGACGTGCGGCAGATGGATGCGGCGCTGGCGGCGGGGGACGTGGCGGGCGCGCTGGCGCACTACGGCGGCGACCTGCTGGCCGGGCTGCACGTGGACGATGCGCCGGGGTGGGAGCAGTGGCGCGATTCCGAGCGGCTGCGGCTGCGGCACGTGGCCCTGGCCGCCGCCCGCGGCGCCGCGGAGGCCGCGCGGGGGCGCAAGGACCCGGACGGGGCCGTGGCGCTGTCCCGCCGCGCCTGCGAGATCGACCCGGACGACGAGCCCTCCGTCCGCCGGTTGATGGAGATGCTGGCCGAGGCGGGCGACCCCGCCGGCGCCCTGCGCGAGTACGAGCGCTTTGCCGCGCGGCTCATGCGCGAGCTGGAGCTGGAGCCCGCGCCGGGGACGGAGGCCCTGCGCCGCGCCCTCCGCGTCCGCGCCGAGCGCCTCCCCGATCCGCCCCGCGTCCCCGCGCCCGCATCCGTCCCCGTCCCCGTCCCCGTCGCCGCGCCGCCCGCGTCCGTATCCGAATCATCCGAATCCGCATCCGCGTCGGGAGCCGCATCCGAATCCCGGACAGAAACGGCGACATCGGTGGATGGGGATGCCGCGATGCCCGCATCCATCGCGTCGCATGGTGCCGGTGACGAGGGGAATCCGCATCCACCGGTGGATGTAAATCCGCCGATGGCGGCGGATGCGGGCGTTCCGGCAGATCCTCCGCGTCCAATCGCATCCGATCCATCCACCGAAGCGGCCCGGGCGGATGCAATGCACGTCATCCCGCCGCTCGCGCGCCGGGGCCGGTGGCGGCGATGGGCGGCCGCGGCGGTGGCGGGCGTGCTGGCGCTGGGGGCGATGGCCCTGCCGCGGATGCGCGACGTGGCGGGCGCCACGGGGGCGGCGACGGTCGAGACGCGCATCGCCGTGCTGCCGTTCGTGGTGCGGACGGGGCCGGCGCACGCGTACCTGGGCGAGGGGATGGCGGACCTGCTTTCCGTTCGGCTGGACGGCACCGGCGAGCTGACCACGGTGGATCCCTACGCGCTCCTTTCCTTTCTCCGTACGGCGGGGGAGGGCGAGACGGGGCTGGATGCGGGGCGCGCGGCGGCGGGACGGTTTGGCGCGGGGCGCTTTATCCTGGGCACGGTGGTGGAGGCGGGCGGCCGGCTGCACCTGAACGCGGCCGTCTACGGCGCGGACGGGCGGCGCCACGCGCGCGCGGAGGTGGCGGAGGTGCGCGAGGACAGCCTGTTCGCGGCCGTGGACGGCCTGGTGCGCGCCCTGGTGGCGGAGGGGATGAACACGCCGCCGGAGCAGCTGGACCGCACGGCCGCCCTCACCACGGGCTCGCTCCCGGCGCTCAAGGCGTACCTGGCGGGGGAGCGGGCGTTTCGCACGGGCGCCTTCAAGCAGGCGGCGGAGCAGTTCGGCCGGGCGGTGCAGGGGGACAGCGCGTTCGCCCTGGCCTCGTACCGGCTGAGCGTGGCGCAGGACTGGGCGGCGGAGGACGGATCGGCCGCGGCGGCGCGGGCGCTGCGGCTGGCGCACCGGCTGTCCCCGGCGGAGCAGCGGCTGCTGCGGGCGCGCGTGGCCTTTCGCACGGGCTCCGCGGCCGTGGCGGAGGGGCTGCTGCGGGAGCTGGTGGCCACGCGGCCGGACAACGTGGATGCGTGGAACGACCTGGGCGAGGTCCTTCAGCACCGCGCCATGTGGCAGGGCCGATCGGTGGAGAGCGCCCGCGCGGCGTGGGAGCAGGTGGTGGCGCTGGACCCCGCGAACGTGAATGCGCGGGTGCACCTGGTGTACGTGGCCGCGCTGCAGGGACGGCCGCGGGAGGTGGATTCCATCGTCCGCGCGGTGGAGCGGCTGAGCCCGGCGCACGAGGGGCTGAACCGGATGCGGACCCTGCGCGCGTTCGCCCTGCGCGACGGCGGGGCGCAGGCCGCGTCCATCGGGGCCCTGCGCGCGCAGCGTCCGCGCGACGCCAACGACCTGCCGGCGTGGGGCGCGGCGTGGAGGACGGCGGACTTCCTGCTCGATCCCGCGGCCGGCCTGCGCATCGCGGCGGTGATGACGGAGCCGGGGCGCGACGCGCAGAGCCGGCTGCTGGGCCACACGACCCGCGCGCACATGCAGATGGCGCGCGGCCGCTGGCGGGATGCGCGTGCGGAGGCGGACTCCGCGGCGGTTGTCGATCCGGACTACGCGGCGCGGACGTGGGCGTTCCTGGCGGGCTTCTTTCCCGGCGACCTGCCGCGGGACGAAGTCGTGCGCGCGTTCCGCCGGCTGGCCGCGACCGCGCCCCCCGCCGGCCGCGGCACGGGCGGCCCCGTGGACGAGGAGCGCGGGCGATTTCCCACCGTGCGGCACGAGTACCTGCTGGGCGTGCTCGCCGTGCGGCTGGGGGACGCGGCGGAGACCGAGCGGCGCGCGGCGGGGCTGGCGGCGATGGAGGATACGACGGCGGCCGGCCGCTTTGCCCGCCACCTGCGCCACCAGCTGCGGGCGCGTGCGCTGGCGGCCGCGGGGGACGGGGCGGGGGCGCTGCAGACGGTGGAGGCGGGGTGGCCGGCGCCCGTGCCGGACGTGTTCGTGAAGGACGATTCCTACAGCACGGTGGCGGAGCGCTACTTCCGCGCGCAGCTGCTGGCGCGCGCCGGGCGGGATCGCGAGGCGCTGGCGTGGTTCGGCAGCCTGACGGAGGACATCAGCCGCGCGATCGTGTTTCCCGTGGTGGCGGAGGCGGAGCAGGGGCGCGTGCTGGAGCGGATGGGCCGCCCGCGCGAGGCCGCCGTGCGCTACGCCCGCTTCGCCGACCGCTGGCGCGACGCCGATCCGGAAGCTGCCGCGCGGGTCCGGGCCGCGCGCGAGCGGGGGCGGTAGGGGGATCGCGATACGGGGATATTGCGCTCCCCGTTTGTTTTCCTGAGGGAGGCGCCCGGCGGATCCGTCCCGTGCCGAGACTGTGGCCCGACCGAAGGATCTACTGTCCCGTGCTCGACCGTCGCCCTCGCGATCCACCGCCCGCCCGTGCACGATCTGCTGGGGTGGGGGGTGCCGGATGGAGTCGGGAATGCCGCGTGGCCGGTGTGGGATGGGACAGGGGCGGGAGGCGAGCACCCGAACCCCGGCGATTGAAATCGCGGCAATGAACCCGCAATGTCGGCCTTCGCCGACGGGTCCGGTGCCGGGGAGTGCCGGGGTGGGATGCGGCGGTCCGGCGATGGATTTGGTGTGGGATGGGTGCAGGGGCGGTGTGGCGGCGATCCGTACCTTGGCGATTGAAATCGCGGCAATGAAAACGTGATGTCGGCCTTCGCCGACAGGTCCGGCGCGGGCGAGTGCCGGGGGCGGAGGCGGAGGCCCGACGATGGATTTGGTGTGGGATGGGGGCAGGGGTCGTGTGGCGGCGATCCGTACCCGGCGATTGAAATCGCGGCACCGAGAACGTGATGTCGGCCTTCGCCGACAGGTCCGGTGCGGGGGAGTGCCTGGGTGGGATGCGGCGGTCCGACGATGGGTTTTGGTGTGGGATGCGTTCTGTGCAGGGGCGCGATGTGGACGAGGGCCCCTACGCATCGCATCGGGGCCCCGTGGTCGTCTGCCGGCCGAAGTACGCGGGCTACGGCGCCGCGCGGGTGATGGAGACGATGCGGTGCGCGCTGACGGGATACTCCATGGCGCTGTGGCCGGGCCAGTTGGGCACGTCCATCTCCCCGCCCGTCTCGTCCATGTGGCTGTACTCCGTGGTGATGACGACGCGCTCGCCCTCCCGCAGCTCCAGCGCGGCCACCATGGCCTGCGTCTCGGGCGTCGGCCGCGCTTTGACCACGCGGTTCACGTTGTGGGGATCGCGTGCCTCCACGAACCGGGTACGGTCCAGCAGGAGCACCACGGGCCCGCCGCTGCTCTGGCTGATCTCGGCGATGCGCACGGCCTCGGCCGCCAGCGGGTCCGTCGCGGGCGGGGGGCCGGTGTAGCCGCCGCTCAGCTCGACGATTGCGTCGCAGGCGGCGGACGCGCACAGCAGCGCCGCGGCAAGGAGCGGAAGGCGCAGGGCCCGGGAGGCGGAAGGCATCGTCCTCATCGGCGGCAGCGTGGAGGTGGAGCGGATGAATGCGGAAGCGGATGCGGGACGGTCCGGCCGGGTCCCGCATCGCAGCAACATGGTTCGTCCGCGGGCGGAATGGCAACCGTCGCGGATGGACGTACGGAGCAGCGATTCCGTCACGCGTCCAAAAATCCCGGCGACGCCGGATCCCGGGCGTCGCACACCACACTTTGGTGCCTGCTGCCGGCCAGGCATCGCGGCGGGGCGATCGGGTGGATGATGTGCATGGTTTCCGGCTCACGCAACGAGGTTGAGATGAAGATCCTGCTGACGGGCGGCACGGGCGGGTTGGGGCGCGAGCTGGTCCGCGCGGCGGAGGCGGCGGGGCACACGGTGCGCATCGCCAGCCGCGGTGCGCGGCCGGACGGCGTGGCGGCCACGCGCGAGTGGGCGCGGATGGACCTGGGCACGGGCCAGGGCGTGCGCGAGGCCCTGGCCGGCGCGGACGCCGTGATCCACGCCGCGAGCGATCCCCGCCGGCATGCGGAGGTGGACGTGCAGGGCACCCGCCGCCTTGCGGACGCCGCGCACGCCGCCGGAACGCCGCACCTGGTCTACGTCTCCATCGTGGGCATCGACGACATCCCGTTCGCCTACTACCGCGCCAAGCTGGCCGCGGAGCGCATCGTGGCAGAGAGCGGGGTGCCGCACTCCATCCTCCGCGCCACGCAGTTCCACGCCTTCGTAGAGACGATGATCGCCGGGTTCGCGCGGGTGCCGCTCGTGCTGCCGCTGCCGGCCGATTCCGCTTTCAGCCCGTGGCGACGGCGGACCGGTACATCCGGGCGGCGGAGCGCGGGCCCGGCGGGCGGCTGCCAGATTTCGGCGGGCCGGAGGTGCTCACCCTGGGCGAGATGGCGGGCGCGTGGAAGGCGGCGCGCGGCATCCGCAAACCCGTCGTTCCCCTGCCGCTCCCCGGCGGGCTGGCGGCCGCCTTTCGCGAAGGCCGCAATACGCTCCGCACCGGCGGCGAGCGGGGGACCATCCGTTGGGCGGACTGGCTGCGCGGTTCGGGCGCGGCGCGTCCAGGGTAAGAGGGTGTGCGGGGGGAAACGGCGCCTGCGTGTCCATCCAATCCCCATGCGCCGCAGCGGTGTCCCCCACGCGAGGTTTGCCGATCGCCCACTTTTGACCCGAACGCCGCCCCCACGTGCGCGGCCCTGCCTTTCCGACTGCTCCATTCCACACCCGAACTCCCACACCCATTCCATGCGAAACACGCTCGGTGCCCTTGGGCTCCTGTCCGCGCTCGTGCTTGCGTCCGCCTCGGCCGCACATGCGCAGGAAACCACCTTTGGCTTTCGCGTCCATGTCGATTCGACGGATCACCGGCTGATGGTGCAGACCGACTCGGCATGCGCGACGCTGGTGAACGGCCTGCGCAACGAAGCCTGCTCCGTCTACGGTCGGATAAAGTACTATCGGCCTGCCCAGGGCAACGAAAAGATCAATGGGTCCGCCAGCATCAACCGCGATGCACAGGACCCTTCCATCCTGCACGTGAACTTCTTCCGGTTCGTCTGCACCACGCCGGCGGGCGGCACGGAGAAGGTGGACGCCGACACCGCGAAGACGCCGTCCCGGTGCCGCGCGCGGGCGGACTCCATCAACGGGCGGCAGTACGCACTGGTGTTCGCGAACCGGCAGTCGGAGGTGTTCCGGTCCTCCGGCGTGCATTTCAGGGCCATCACCATTCCTCTCAAGGCGCGGTTCGCGTACGAGTCGGATACGGTGATGGTGCCGACGCGCGCGGAGGTCGGCATCAACGGCAACCTGTTCATGGGCTACCGGTTCGGGTGGGAGAAGTACTTCCACGAGCGCGGTGCCGCGCGAAACCCGTACACCCGGTTCCACATTACGCCAGGCGTGTTCGGGGGCGCGTCGGCCGTGACGATCTCCAAGGGCACCAGCCGTACGGCCCGGGATCCGCAGGACCCGGACGTGCCCACCGCGGCGCTTTCCGGCGGGCTGGGCGTACTGATGGGCTTTCGCAGCTTCAACCTTGGCGCGTTCGTGGGGATGGACCACGCGTTCGGCGAGGTGGGCGACAAGTGGGACTACCAGCACCGCCCGTTCCTGGGGATCGGCATCACGCTCGATTCGTTCTGGGAGGGTCTGCGGCTCTGATCCCGGTTGATCAGGGACGTGGGCAGACGCGGGATTCTTCGTGGGATGGTTCGCGATGCGATGGCCGCGATCCGTCCCCCGGCGATTGAAATCGCGGATCGCGGCAATGAACCCGCGATGCCGGGCCTTTGCCGACGGTGCCGGGACGGGCGGGGGGCCGGGGCGGCGCATTCCACTTTCGCATCCCGGATGATCATGGTTCAGAACCGTGCGATACTCTCTCCCG
>DASQZE010000382.1:0-3977 GCA_035638875.1 Longimicrobium sp. | reverse complement strand
CGCGGCTGGCGCTGGGACGCGACTTCTACAGCGCGGGCGGCACGGCGCAGCCCATCCGCGGGGCGGGGCTGGTGTACGCCGGACGGGGCGCGGACGCCGTCATGGCGGAGGGCACCCTGCAGGGCCGCGTGGCCGTCGTTTCCATCCCCGGCGTCTCCAGCCGCGACTGGCGGTTGGAGCGCACCCGGCTGCGCAACGGGGCGCGGCGGGCCGGCGCGTCGGCCATCGTGTACGTGCTGGACGCGCCCTGGACGGCGGACAGCGTGGCCCGGTACGGGATGACGGCGCAGAACCCCGCGCGCGGGCTGGGCAACGAGCTGCCGTATCCGCAGTTCTTCATCAGCCGGGATGCGGCGCGGCGGGTGTTCCAGGCCGGCGGGCTGTCGCTGGACGAGCAGCTGCGGGCGGGCGAGAGCATGACGCGCCCCGTGCCGCTGGCGGGGGCCACGGTGAACGCGGCCCTCCCCATGGAGGTGCTGGATGCGGGGCGCGCGCCCAACGTGGCCGCCGTGCTGCGCGGCAGCGATCCCGCCCTGCGCGACGAGTACGTGGTGCTGAGCGCGCACATGGACCACATCGGCGTGGGTACGCCCGTGGACGGCGACAGCATCTACAACGGCGCGGACGACGACGCCAGCGGCACCACGGGGCTGCTGGAGGTGGCGCAGGCCATGGCGCAGCTGGGCGTGCGCCCGCGCCGCAGCATCGTGTTCCTGCACGTGGCGGGCGAGGAGAAGGGGCTCATCGGCTCGGAGTGGTACAGCGACCACCCCACGGTGCCGCTGGGGCAGATCGTGGCCAACGTGAACGTGGACATGATCGGGCGCAACGCGGCGGACACCGTGGTGGTGATCGGCAAGGACTACAGCTCGCTGGGCGTCCTGGCCAACCGGCTGGACAACGAGCACCCGGAGCTGGACCTTACGCTGGCAGACGACATCTGGCCCGAGCAGCGCTTCTTCTTTCGCTCGGACCACTTCAACTTCGCGCGCAAGGAGGTGCCCAGCATCTTCTTCTTCAGCGGCGTGCACCCCGACTACCACCGCCCGTCGGACTCGGTGGAGAAGATCGACACCGACAAGGCCACGCGCATTTCGCGGATGGTGTTCTACCTGACCTACGAGATCGCCAACGACCCCCAGCGCCCCACCTGGGACCCCGAAGGCCTCGCCGAAGTGCGCCGGATGACGCGCTGACCGTCCACCGCATGAGCGGGTGATGCGGGTGATGCGGGTGATGCGGGTGATGCGGATCGTGCGGATGTGAGATCGTGGATGTAGATCGTGATGCTGTGAGTTCGTGATGATGTGAGATGACGTGATGCCGAGCCCCTCCTCCGGTCCGCCGGGGGAGGGGCTCGGTCGTTTGGGGGCGGGCTTCATACCAAATCTCGGGATTCCAAGTGCATTCATACCGGATCTTCGAGTTGATTGTGCACTCCGGCTTCCAGAAATCGCCTTTCGCGGAGTACGCGGAGAACCGATGAGACCAGCAACAACAATCGCACACAGAGGAACAGAGGAACTTCCGGGTTTCCTCTGCGTCCTCATCTTTTTACCTCTGCGCCCTCTGCGTGAAACACGATGGTTGGGTGCACACGGAACTATGGAATCCGGTATCAGAGCGAATGAATTCGCCGCAACGACCACACGAAGTCCGCCTGCGCGGACTGTCCGTCGCGGGCGAGTGCCACGCCATCTGCGAAGGCACGCTGGTCGTCATGCCGTGGTGTCGGCGGAGGCCGGCAGTGTGAAGTTGTAGCGGCGAATTCATTCGCTCACGTCTTTCCCTCCCGCCGGAAGCTGCTATCACCAGCACAAAGCCCCTCCCCCGGCGATCCGGGGGAGGGGCTCGGTGCATCGATCGGGCGACGATCAGAACCGCAGGCCGATGAGCAGGCGGTTGAGGTCGAACAGGTCCACGCCCTGGTGCTCGATGAAGAACTCGCCGCGGCTGCGGTTGGGCACGGGGAGCACGGCGCCGTATCCCACGTTCAGCACGGCCTCACGCCCGGGGCGGCCCTGGGGCGGGTCGCCCAGGAAGAGAAAGCCCGCGCCCACGTAGCCGTACGGCTGCACGGGGACGTCGCGCACGCGCAGCACGGCGGCCTCGTATGCCACGTTCCCCGCCAGCATCACCGACACGCCGCCCTCGCCGATCCCCAGCGCCGCCTCCGGCATCAGCCGCACGGCCGGGCGCGCGGGATCGAACGGGCCCAGGTCCATTCGCGCGCCGGCCACGAACTGCCGCGGCCTGTCCAGGTTTCCGCCCACGTACGGCCGCAGCGCCCGGACGCGGGGGACGAAGCGGTCCACCACCGGCCCGGCGGCGGCGGGCGAGGTCGCGGGAGCGGTGCCGGACGCTGCGGCGCGGGCCAGCTCGTCGCGCACGCGCACGGCCACGACGGCGTCCACGCGCTCCAGCAGGCGGCGCTCCGCGTCCGGGTCGATGCCGGGGGACGCGGCGCGCAGCTCGCGGCGCACCAGCTCCGCCAGCGCCTGCCGGTCGTCCGCCAGCATGTCGCGCAGGCGGGGCTCCAGGTCCGCCAGGATCTGCTGCCGCAGCCGCTCCAGCGCCGGGTCGTCCAGGGGTGCGGCGGCCGCGGCCGTGCCGGGCGCGCTCCCCGGCCGCGAGACGGGGCCGTAGCGCAGGTAGATCTCCCCCTCCGTGGGGATGGGGATGCTCACGAAGTTGTCCGACGCGTACGCCGTGTCGCGCCGCACGACGAAGACGGTGTCGCCGCGGACGGTGCGCACCGCGCCGGGGACGGCGGCCACGCGCGGCGCCCGGCCCGTGCGGCCCAGGCGAAAGGCGGCGCCCACGGTGAACAGGGGCGAGTGGACCAGGTCGCCATCCTCTCCGTCCTCGCCCTCCGTCTGCGCCAGGTAGCTGCGGACGGCCGCCTGCAGCCCCAGCCGCCCCACGTCCAGCCGCAGCCCCCCGCCCACGATCGGCATCGTGCGGTCCTCCGGCATGGTCCCGCCGGCGCTGTCCGCCTCCAGGAAGTCCAGCCGCGCCACCCCGCCCACCAGGAAGGGGGTGAGCCCGTTGCCCACGTTCAGGTTCAGCTGCCCCTCGCCGCCGAACGCCTGCACGGGGCCGGCCGCCAGCGGGTCCGTCTCCACGCCGCGCCAGTAGAAGCCGTGCAGGCCGGCGTAGGCGCCCACGTCGATGCCGGCCAGCACGCCGGCCACGTCCACGTCGCCGCCGCCCACCTCGTCCGCGAGCTGGATGCGGCCGGCGAACACTTCCATGGGCACGGTGGGGCCCCCCTGCGCATGCAGCGCGGCGGGGGCGGCGGCGAGGAGAAGGGAGCAGGCCAGGGCGGCCCTTCGGAAGGATCGTGCCATTCGTGGCTCCATTCGTTTTCGGAATGTGGGACGCATAACCTGATTTGCCGCAGCATCTTCACCAGCCGGAACCATCCGGTTGGCGAGCGATGTACGTGCGCCGGGACAATCCGTTTCAAATCGGGCGGACGAAAGGCGGAACGATGTGGAGAGCTTCCACACCGGAACCCGAAAAGCGGCGCTGATTTCCCGGAAGAGTATTTGAGAATGTCTACGTCTGGATCGAACTCGGGGCTGATTTCCTGAGGGAGCGCCCGCTGGAAACGTCAACGTGCGCAATTCTTTACCCGTGACCGAAGGACCTACTCCGCGCGGCTGAGGGGCGGGCCGCGCGCCGCGATTGACCCCGTACCCGGAGCGGTTGAAGCCCCGCACGGCCGCGCAGCGGCCGGGGCGGGGCTTATGGCTTTTCCAGCGGCGGATTCATCCGCTCAGGACCGATGCACGCTCCATCCGGCGGGGACCATCCTCACGCGTTATCCCGCTTGGCGTATCCCGCATCCGCGCTGTCCCGCCTCACACGTCATCTCGCCTCACGCGCTGTCCGCCCTGACGCGTCGTTCTGCCTGACGAGCCCTCCAGCCTCACGTATCATCCCGCCTCACGGGTCGTCCCGCCTCACGCGCC
>DASQZE010000381.1:0-9808 GCA_035638875.1 Longimicrobium sp. | reverse complement strand
CGGCTCGCCGGCGTACTTCAGGTCCTGCGGGTCCGTGCCCATGGCTGCGCCGTAGCCGATGCGGCAGTCCGCGCCCAGGCTCGTGTCGCGCTCCACGATCACGTGCCCCGCCAGGTGCGTCCGCGCCCCGATGCTCACCCCCGGGCCCACGATGCAGTACGGGCCGATGACGACGCCCTCGCCCAGCTCCGCGCCCTCGTCCACGATGGCCGTGGGGTGCACCTGGGTCTCGATGATGGTTTCCATGGCCGTCACTTGTCCACCACGCGGGCCATCATCTCCGCCTCCGCCACCACGTGCCCGTCCACGGTGCCCACCCCCTTCATGCGGCAGGTGGCGCCGCGGATCTGCAGCACCTCCACCTCGAAGCGGATCTGGTCGCCGGGCGTGACGGGGCGGCGCCACTTCACGTTGTCCAGCGACATGAAGTAGACCACCTTGTCGTCCAGGTTCTCCATCTGCTCCAGCACCAGCAGCCCGCCCACCTGCGCCATCGCCTCGATGATGAGCACGCCGGGCATCACCGGCCGGCCGGGAAAGTGGCCCACGAAAAACGGCTCGTTGATGGTCACGTTCTTCAGCCCCACGATCCGCTTGCGCTCTTCGAACTCCACCACGCGGTCCACGAGCAGGAAGGGGTAGCGGTGCGGCAGGTACTGCGTGATCTGCTCGATGTTCAGGATGGGCCGCGCCAGCGCCTTCTTCTCCGCCCGCGCCAGCAGCTCCTTGGCCAGTGCCACGTTGCCCAGGTGTCCCGGCCGCTCGGCGATCACGTGCGCGCGAATGCGCGCGCCCACCAGCGCCAGGTCGCCCACCACGTCCAGCACCTTGTGGCGCACGAACTCGTCCGGAAAGCGCAGCTCCGTCCCCTCCACCAGCCCGTCTTCGGACAGGACGACGGCGTTCTCCTGCGATCCGCCCATGGCCAGCCCGCGCCCGCGCATGGCCTCTACGTCGCGGAGAAAGCCGAACGTCCGCGCCGGCAGCACCTGCTCCGCGAACGACGCGTCCGCCACCCGGAACGAGCCGTACTGCCGTCCGATGAGGGGATGCTCGAACTCGATGGTGGTGGATACCCGGTAGTCCTTCGCCGGTGTCACCACGTACTCCGACTGCCCCTTGGTGATGGAGAACGTCTCCGCCACGGGAAGGTAGCGCGCCGGCGCGTCCTGCTCCTGCACGCCGCACTCGTCCAGCAGGCGCAGGAACTCGCGCGCGCTGCCGTCCGCCGCGGGAAGCTCCGCCGCGTCCAGCTCGATGAGCGCGTTGTCGATCTCCCGGGCCACCATGGCGCTCAGCAGGTGCTCCACCGTGTGGATCTTCACCTCTCCATGGCCAATGGAGGTGCCCAGGTCCGTCCCCACCACGTGGGACAGCAGCGCGGGGACGTCCGTCCCGCCCGCGACGTCCGTGCGGCGAAAGACGATCCCCGAGTTCACGGGCGCGGGGAGGATGCGCATGCGCACCTCCGCGCCCGTGTGCAGCCCTACTCCCTGCATGTCGCCAGGGCGGGCGATGGTGTTCTGGCGTGGTGTCGTCGTCGGCATCTAGTCTTTCGGCGCAGGATCGCCGTTCGTCTCGTCGGAATGCGAAGGGGGCCGGGCGCCCTCCGCGCCCCGGCCCAGCACCGCCCGTTCCAGCGCCTTCAGGCGCTCCACCAGCTTGGGCAGCCCGAACACGGCCGCCTGCACGCGCAGCGCCTCGCGGTGGGGCCGCGCGGGGTAGCCGCTCACGGTGACGCCGCCGGGAACGCTGGCCGTCACCCCCGCCTGCGCGCCGATGCGGGCCCCCGGGCCGATCTCGATGTGGCCCTGGATTCCCGCCTGGCCGCCCAGGATGGCCCCGTCCCCCACCTTGGTGCTCCCCGAGATCCCCACCTGGGAGACGATGATGACGGAGCGGCCGATGCGGCAGTTGTGCCCGATCTGCACCAGGTTGTCGATCTTGGTCCCCCGCCCCACGGCCGTGTCGCCGATGGAGCCGCGGTCGATGGTCGTGTTGGCGCCGACCTCCACGTCGTCGCCGATCACGCATCCGCCCACCTGCGGCACCTTCATCAGCCCGCCCGCCTCCGGCACGAAGCCGAACCCGTCCGAGCCCAGCCGCGCGCCGCTGTGGATGATGGAGCGCGCACCCACCGCCACCCCGTCGTACAGCGTCACCTGGGGATGCAGGACGGCGTCCGCGCCGATCTCGCAGCGCGCGCCCACCACCACGTGCGCCCCGATGCGCGCCCGCTCGCCCACGCGCGTCCCCTCGCCCACCACCGCGTACGGCCCGATGGACGCGGACGGCGCCACCTCCGCCCCCGGCGCGACGACCGCCGTGGGGTGGATGCCGGGCGCGGGCGCGGCCTCCGGGTAGAGCGCGGGAAGGATGCGCGCCAGGGCCCGCCGCGGGTCGTCCACGCGGACAAGGGCCATCCCCGCGGGCAGTTCCACCGCGGCGCCGCGGGCCACGAGCAATGCTCCGGCCTGCGACCCCTGAATGTAGGGATGGTAACGGGCTTCGGCAACGAACGAGAGATGGTGCGGCAGCGCCTCGTCCAGCGGCGCCACGCCGTGTACGGTGCGCTCTCCGTCCCCCTGCTCCAGCTCGCCCTCCGCGATGCGCGCCACCTCGGCGATCGTCAGCTCCGCCATTCCCGTCCCGGTCGGTCGTTTGTCATCCACGCTGCCAATTCTGGGGGCGGACTTCGGCGCGGAGTCAGCGTTTGGAGCCGACTTCCTGCTGGCGCGGCAGGCTCCCGCCGAGCGCCCCCACCGCTCGCCCAGGCTCGCACCTCCCCCCCCCAAAAAACCTGGGGGAGGTTGAACTGATTTCCATCCGGCCTCCGTGCCGGCGTGGCACCCGCCCGTGACGGACCAGTCCGCGCAGGCGGGACTTCGTGTCGTCGTTGCGGCGAATTCATTCGCTCGGCCCGGCTCGGGCTCCAGGGGACCAAGGCTCCTGCCGGTCCGGCGGTCACCGTGCACCGGCGGAGCGCCCCCTCCCCCCGGCCCCCTCCCCCGCTCCGCGGCGGGAGGGGGAGAACTTCGTGCCGACTTAAAGCCCGCCCCCTTGCTGGGTCTGGGGTGTATACCCTCTCCCACGCAGTTTGTGGGAGAGGGTGGACGAGCCTAAGCGAGGCCGGGTGAGGGCCACCGCCCGGCCCGCGGCGGATCCTCCTGTCCCCTGTCCCCTGTCCCCCGTAACCCGCAGTTCCGTCCCCCCGTCCCCACGCAAAAGTGCCCGCGACACCAAAGTGTCACGGGCACCGAAGCTAGCGGCAGGAACCCGCGCCCGCAAACGAGCGCGGTCCCGGGTCGCGCGCGGAGTTTACGGCTGCGGCGCGGGCGTGCCGCCCAGGCGGCGGATCACGTCGGCCGTCACGTCCAGCGCCGGGTCCACGGCCACCACCAGCCCGTCCGGCGGGTCCATGATGAACGAGTAGCCACCCGCCGCGCGCACCTGCTCCAGCACGCCGCGAATCTGCTGCATGATGGGCGCGACCAGCTCCTGCTCGCGCGTCTGCAGCTGCTGCTGGATGGCCTGCGCGCGCTGCTGGTACGCCGCCAGCTGCTGCTGCAGGGCCTGCGTGCGCTGCTGGCGGGCCGCCTCGGTCAGCGTGCCGCCCTGCGCGCGCAGTTCCTCGTCGCCGCGCGCCAGGCGCGCCTCGAGCGAGTCGATCTCCGCGCGCAGCGGCGAGAACTCGCGCTCCAGCGTGGTGCGCACGCTCGCGAACGCCGGCGTCTCCGCCAGGATGCGCTGCGAGTTCACGTACCCGATCTTGAGCTGCTGCGCCTGGGCCGGCGCGGCCACGGCGGCAAGGGCCAGGGCCCCCGCGAAGGCAAACGAAAGAAAACGCTTCATCGGTCCGTCCATCCTTGAGGTTGCCTGGGGAACCTTACTGGTTCCCCAGCTTGAAGTGAATCTCCCAGCCCGGGTCGGGCCGGTCGAAGCCGTACGCCGCGTCGATGCCGATGGCGCCCAGGAACGGCGTCACCAGGGTGGCACCCACGCCCGCGCCGCGGAACAGGCGCGCCGTGTTGAACTCGGCCACGTCGCCGAACACGTTGCCCGCGTCGGCAAAGGCCGACACCGACAGCGCGTCCGTCAGGCGGAACGCGTACTCGCCCGACACCGTGAAGAAGGCGTCGCCCAGGCACTCCAGCTGCAGGCTGCGGTTGCACTGCGCGCTGTACCCGCGCGGGCCCACGCTGCTCTCCTGGTAGCCGCGCAGGGGCTGGCCGAACATCACGCCGCCCACGTAAAAGCGCTCGAACGGAAAGCGGCTCACGTCGCCAAAGATGGTGCCCGTCCGTGCCGAAAGGCCCAGGGCCATCGTCGGCGCGCGGGGTCCGTTGCCCAGCCGGCCGGTGGGCACCCACCACTCCGTCTGCGCGAACACCTTCTGGTAGTTGCCGTCGCCCTGCAGGGGCCCGCCCGTCTGCTCCACCGTCACCGACTGCCGCGTTCCCTGCGTGGGAAAGAGCGGGTGGTTCTTGGTGTCGCGCGTGATGGAGAGCGACAGGGTGCTCGCCGTGGCGTTGGGAAGGCAGAACAGGCTCGTGTTCCCCGGCTCGCAGGTCTCCTCGCTCGTCAGGTACTCCGTCCGCGACAGCGAGTAGCCCAGGAAGGCCCGCGTCCGCAGCGAGCGCGGCATGGGAAAGCCGAACTGCAGCGAGGCGCCCGTCTGCAGCCGCCGCCCGTTGCCGAACCGCACGAAGCGGTCGCCGCGGCGGAAGATCGACACCGAGCCCGAGTTGCGCCCGCCGCCGATGGCCGGGTCCATGTAGCTGGCCTCCACCGTGCTGCGTCCGTAGCCCACCTCGGCCCGGATGCTGGCCGACTTGCCCTGGCCGAACAGGTTGGGCTGCGCGTAGCTCAGGAAGCCCGCGAAACGCCCGCTCGTGCTGCCGTACGGCCCGCCGCCGAACACCGTGCCGAAGTTCACGCTTCCCGTGTTCTTCTCCTTCACGTTGAAGATGATGTCCACGGTCCCCGTCTGCGGATCCGGCCGGATGTCGGGCATGGGCATGGGCACCTCGAAGAAGCCGAGGCCCGAGATGCTCTGGTAGCTCTGGATGACGCGCTGCTCGTTGTACACGTCGCCGGGAACGATCCACACCCGCTCGCGGATCACCGACTCGTGCGTGGTGCTGTTGCCGCGGAACGTCACCTGGTCGATGTAGAACGGCTGCTGCTCGCTCACGGCCAGGGTGGCGTTCACCCGCGCCGGCTGCCCGTTGGCCGCCGGCACCCGCTCGATGGAGGGGAGCACCTGCGCGTACAGGTAGCCCTCGTTGCGGTACTGCTGCTCGATCTCCGTGGCGGCCCGGCTGAACGCCTGCTGGTCGAACACCTCGCCCGCCTCGCGCTCGCTGGTGCCGCCGAAGGGCAGCCCCAGCACCGAGCGGCGCTGCGTGGTGAACACGTCCGCGAGCGCCTCCGTGGGAAAGCGCGAGTTGCCCTGCACGTTGAACTCGCCCAGGCGGTACTGCGGCCCCTCCGACACCTCCACCACCAGCCGCGCCTTGCCCGTCCCGGGGTCCACCACCAGGGTGTCGCGCACGACGGCGAAGTCGATGTAGCCGTGGCTGCCGTAGAACTGCGGCAGGTTGGCACGCAGGTCCTCCTCGAACGCCTCGCGGTCGTAGCGGCCCCCGCGGAACCACCAGAAGCCCTCCTCCTTGAGCGAGACGGCGTCTTCCAGCTGCTCCTCGGAGAACGCCGTGTTCCCCGTGAAGTCGATGTCGGCCACCGTGAGGCGGTTGCCCTCGCGCACGTTGAAGGTCAGGCGCACGGCCCCGTTCTCCACGGGCGCCAGGCTCGTGTCGATGCCCAGGAGCTGGATGCCGCGCGCCGCCAGCAGGTCGCGGGTCAGCTTCTGCGCCGCCGCCACCCGCTGGGGATCGAGCGGCGCGTTCTCCTTGAGCCCGGCGCTGTCGCGCACGGTGCCGGCGCTCACGCTGCGCAGCCCCACGAACTGGATCTGCGCCACGAACGGCCGCTCGCGCACGTCCACCACCAGCGCGCCGCGCCCCTGCTCGGCGCCGCGCACGTAGACCTGCACGGTCTCGAAGTTCCCCGTGGCCATCAGGCGCCGGATGGCATCCTGCACCAGCTGGGCGTTGACGGTGCTTCCCGTGCGCACGCCCGCCGACGCGCGGACGGCGTCGGGGGTCACGCGCTGGGTGCCGCGTACCTCCACGCTGTCCACCACGAATCCGGCGGGGGCAGTCTGGGGGGCGGCGGGGTCCTGCGCGAGGGCGGCGCCGGGAACGGCGCCGCCGAGGGCGAAAGAAAGGAGGGCCGCGAAGGCGGCCCGTCCCCGATTGAAGTGCTGCACGCTGAAAATCAGACGGTCTGGGTTTTCGAGGGTACCCGGAAGGCGAGCGACTGGCGGTCTTCGGCGACCGTTACCTCGATCTCGTCTCCCGGGCTGAACTCCGAGCTCAGGATGCTTTCCGAGAGCGGGTCCTCCAGGTAGCGCTGGATGGCCCGCCGCAGGGGGCGCGCGCCGAACTTCTCGTCGTAGCCATGGTCCACCATGAATTCGATGGCATCGTCCGTGAGCTTCAGCGACAGCTCCTCCTCCTTCAGCCGGTCCTCCACGTCCCTGAGCAGGTTGTGGATGATCGAGCCGATCTGCTCCTTGGTCAGCGGATGGAACACGATGGTGTCGTCCAGCCGGTTGATGAACTCCGGGTTGAACGCCCGCTCGATCTCCTCCTTGACCTTGGCCTCCATCCGGTCGAACTGCGACTGCGCGCTCGGCGCGTGGAACCCCAGCCCCGGCCCCTTGCCGATGTCGCGGGCCCCCAGGTTGGAGGTCATGATCACGACCGTGTTCTTGAAGTCGATCACCCGGCCGTAGTTGTCCGTCAGGTGACCCTCGTCCAGCACCTGCAGCAGCAGGTTGAACACGTCCGGGTGCGCCTTCTCGATCTCGTCCAGCAGCACCACCGAGTAGGGCTTGCGCCGCACCGCCTTGGTGAGCGTTCCGCTGTCCTCGTAGCCCACGTACCCCGGAGGGGCGCCAATGAGCCGTGACACGCTGAACTTCTCCATGTACTCCGACATGTCCACGCGGATGAGCGCGTTGCGGTCGGCGAACAGGAACTCCGCCAGGGCCCGCGCCAGCTCCGTCTTGCCCACGCCCGTGGGCCCGGCAAAGACGAACGAGCCGATGGGGCGCTTGGGGTCCTTGAGCCCCGCGCGGCTGCGGCGAATGGCGCGGCTGATGGCCTGCAGGGCACGCTCCTGCCCCACCACCCGCTTGTGCAGCTCCTCCTCCATGTTCACCAGGCGGGCCGTCTCGGCCTGCTTCAGGCGGGTCACGGGGATCCCCGTCCACCGGCTCACGATGAAGGCCACGTCCTCTTCGCTCAGCGCCGGACGGTTTGTCTTGCGCTCCTCTTCCCAGCTCTTTTCGCGCTCCTGGATCTTGCGCTGCAGCTCGCGCTCGTGGTCGCGCAGCTCGGCCGCGCGCTCGAAGTCCTGGTCGCGGATGGCCTCGTCCTTCTTGCCGGCGATGGCCTCCAGCTGCTTCTTCAGGTCCTCCACCTCCGGCGGCGGCACCTGCGTCTGCAGGCGGGCGCGCGCGCCGGCCTCGTCGATCACGTCGATGGCCTTGTCCGGCAGAAAGCGGTCGGTGATGTAGCGCTCCGACAGCTTTACCGAGGCCTCGATCACCTCGTCCGTGATGCGGATGCGGTGGTGGTCCTCGTAGTGGCTGCGCAGCCCCTTCACGATCTCGATGGCCTCTTCGATCGAGGGCGGCTCCACGTTGACGGTCTGGAAGCGGCGCTCCAGGGCGCCGTCCTTCTCGATGTACTTGCGGTACTCGTTCAGCGTCGACGCGCCCACGCACTGCAGCTCGCCGCGGGCCAGGGCCGGCTTGAGCATGTTGCTGGCGTCGATGGCGCCTTCCGCGGCGCCCGCGCCCACCAGCGTGTGCAGCTCGTCGATGAACAGGATGATGCTCTTGTTCTGGCTGATCTCGTTCATCACCGCCTTGAGCCGCTCCTCGAACTGGCCGCGGTACTTGGTGCCGGCGATGACGGCGGCCATGTCCAGGCTCAGCACCCGGTAGTCGCGCAGCGAGTCCGGGCACTTGCCCTCGGCGATGAGCTGCGCCAGCCCCTCCACGATGGCCGTCTTGCCCACGCCCGGCTCGCCGATGAGCACGGGGTTGTTCTTCTTGCGCCGCGACAGGATCTCCATCACGCGCTCGATCTCTTCCGCGCGGCCGATGGTGGGGTCCAGGTCGCCCTGGCGCGCCAGCTCCGTCAGGTCGCGGCAAAAGTGGTCCAGCGCGGGCGTCTTGCTCTTCTTTTCGCCCTTGGCGCCCGTGGCGCCGGCGGCACTGGCCGTGGGGGCGCTGGCGGAGGGCGCGGCGCTCGGCTCGCTGCCCAGCAGCTTGAGCGTCTCGCGGCGCGCATCCTCCAGCGTCACGCCCAGCTGGCCCAGCACCTCGGCCGCGATGCCCTTCTCCTCGCGGAGCAGGCCCAGCAGCAGGTGCTCGGTGCCGACGTACGAGTGGTTGAGCTCGCGGGCCTCGGCCATGGCGAACTCCAGCACCTTCTTGGCGCGCGACGTGTACGGCAGCTCGCCCAGGGCGATGGTCGCCTTGCCCCGGCGCACGGACTCCTCGACCTTTTCCTGCACCTGGTCGAGGTCCACGTTGAGGTTGTTCAGCACGGCGGCGGCAACCCCCTCGCCCTCGCGGATGAGGCCCAGGAGGATGTGCTCGGTGCCGACGTAGTCGTGCTGGAGCCGGATGGCCTCTTCACGGGCCATCGCCAGCACCTTACGCACGCGGTCGGTAAAATTGTAGTTCATGTGTACCCTGGCCTCCGGACGGGCGGAGTGAATTCGAATGCATCCCGGTAGCGAGCTTCCGCGCGCGTGTATCTGCACAGCAGGGGCCATCCTGGAACTCGCGGCCCCTTGGCGCGGACAACGTTCTGCGCCGTAACGCCTTGCGAGGGCGTGGGCGGCTGGAGTTTTCGGAAAAATTCAAGCGCCGCGCGTACGGCGGCGGGGGATCCATCAACCTTCGTGCGGCTCGGCCTCCTGCAGCACCTGCCGCACGTAGGCGGCGCGCTGGACGTCCGCGTCCCCCTCGGCCAGGGAACCGCCCGCCACCTGCTCCAGGTGCGCGGACTGCGTGAAGATCATGATCCGGTTGAGCGTGTATACACTGAGGTCGGGGATGAGTTTCAGCCCTACCCCCAGCCGCACGCCGCTCAGCAGGTTCATCACCTCCTCGAAGCTCGTGGACCGGGCGTGGCGCAGCAGTCCGTAGGCCCGCCACACCTTGTCCTCGATGACCACGGGGGCGTCGCGCAGCAGCACCTGCCGCGCCTGCGTCTCGTACTGCACCACCTGGTGCACGATGCGCTGCAGGTGGTCGATCAGGTCCTCTTCCGTCTTGCCCAGCGTGGTCTGGTTGCTGATCTGGAAGAAGTTGCCGACCACTTCGCTTCCCTCCCCGTACAGCCCGCGGAAGGTCAGCCCCACCTGGCTGATGCCCTGCAGCACCTTACCGATTTCCTGCGTGAGCACCAGCCCCGGCAGGTGCATGAGCACGCTGGCCCGCAGCCCCGTCCCCACGTTGGTGGGGCACGATGTCAGGTAGCCGAACTCCGTGTGGAACGCGTACGGCAGGCGCTTGCCCAGCTCGTCGTCCAGCCGCTCCACGTCGCGCCACGCGTCGCGCAGGCGAAATCCGCCCACGATGTTCTGCAGGCGCAGGTGGTCCTCCTCGTTCACCATTACGCTCAGCGCCTCGCCGGGCGCCATCAGCAGCGCCGTGTGCGTG
>DASQZE010000380.1:0-16697 GCA_035638875.1 Longimicrobium sp. | reverse complement strand
AACGGCCTGCGCAACGCGACGGGCATCCTGGCCGTCCGCCCCCTGCGCGGCTGATCCCGCATCTCCCGCTCCGGTCTCCACCGGAAGGGACGGACGAGCAAAGAGAGGACGCGGAGAACCTTCTCCGCGTCCCCTCGCGCTTTCCTGCGGGATCTCCCCAAGGCCATCGGCGAGTGTTCCGTCCCCGGCACGGGCTTCCTGCCACGGCCGCCTTTTACGGATCGCGATCAGGTGGATCTGTACACGGTCGGCCTTCCGCTCCGTGCGGCCAGTATCGTCTCCCGCAAAAAACGCGGATGCCGTCCCCCGGCCGGCAGCCGCCGCTGTGCCAAGGATCTCTGGCCTCCTGCGCGACTCGGCCGCTCCGCGTCCGGACGTCGCGTCGCATCGATCCCGCACGTTCGGCTTCGGCGAAGCCTGCCGTACCGGGTGCTTGCCATCGCGACGTCCGGACGCGGAGCGGGTAGCGCTCGGCAGGAAGCATCAGACCCTTGGTAGATAGGCTGCCGCCGGCGCGGGGACGGCATCCGCGTTTTTCGAAGAGGCACGATGGCGGCTCGGGAGGCGGATGACGGTCCTGGCACATCATCCACCTGATCGCGATCCGTAAGACTGTACCTGCGCCGGAAACCCGGCTGACGCGGCGGGCCAGGCGCTACGGCACCTGCTGGAAGCGGAGGTCGCGCGTGCGGGTGATCCGGGCGCTCATCCCGCGCACGTGCCCCGTCGCGACCGCGCTCCAGGACGAAGAGCCAGCCGTCATCCGGGGCGAGCAGCGCGTCGGTGCAGGCGGGCTGCGGCACCATCCGCACACCCGGCCGGGTGTAGAGCACGAGCGTGTCGCCTTCCAGGCGGATGGAGACGGTGGCATCCGCGTTACAGGACGACCCTTGCTGGCGAAAGGACGACCCGGCGATTATGCCGTGGTACGGTCGGACCGCAGTTGATGCACCCTCCTGGCTTCATCCCTCCTCCCCATTCAGCGAACGCCGATGAGCAACCTGGTCTTCTCCGGCACCGTGCAGTCGGGCGGCACCAACCCTGGCACCACCATGCGGCTGGCCTCCGTGCCGGTCACCCTGTTCGAGGCCACGGCGGGCGCGCCCCGGCATCTCGGCAGCGCGCAGACGGCCGACGACGGCCGCTTCACGTTCGACGTCATCCCCGCCGGCAGCGGCGGCATCCTGTACGCCACGGCGCGCGTGGACGAGCACGTGCTGCTCGCGGCGATCGTGGGACCGGCGATGCGCGACGTCGTCATCAACGAGCTTACGACGGTGGCGGCCGCGTTCAGCATGGCCCAGTTCGCCGGGGGTGACGAGATCGGGGGCGACCCGTTCGGGCTGCGCATTGCGGCGGGGATGAACGACAACCTGGTGGATCCGGCCACCGGCCACGCCTCGCCCGTGCTGCTGGCCCCGCCCAACGCCGATCAATCCAACACGCTGCGCTCCACCCGCTCGCTGGCCAACCTGGTGGCGGCGTGCGTGCGCGACACGTACGGCATCCGCGAGCGCTTCTTCGGGTTCACCACGCCGCCGCACGGCACGCGGCCGGCGAACACCTTTCAGGCGCTGCTGAGCATCGCCCGCAACCCGGCGAACAACGCGGGCACGCTCTACAACCAGGCGCTGGGAGTGCCGGCCGTGTACGCCCCCGCCCTGTTCGCCGCGCCGGACGCGTGGACGCTGGCCGTAAAGGTGAACGACTCGGGGGATGACGACTACCTGTTCGGCGGGCCGGCCAACATCGTCTTCGACCACAACGGATACGCCTGGATCGCCAACAACGTGGTGCAGGGCACGCCCAACTCCGGCACCTTCATCATGGTGCTGCAGCCGGACGGCAAGCCGGCGGACGGGCGCGACGGGACGCCGAAGTCGCCCGTGTTCGGCGGCGGGCTCAAGGGACCGGGATGGGGAATCACCCTCTCCCCCACGACCCGGCACGTGTGGGTGGGCAACTTTGGCTGGGGGCCGGAGAGCGAGATGCCCGTGGACGGCACCGCGTCGGAGTTCGACGAACGGGGCAACGCGCTGTCGCCCGACACCGGGTACCAGGACGACGCCATCGACCGCATCCAGGCCATCGTGGCGGACGGGGACGGCAACGTCTGGATGGCCAGCTTCGGCAACGGCAACGTGGCCGTGTATCCCCATGGCCGCACGGACGACATCCAGTCGCACCCCAGCGGCGACTGCCCGTTCGGCATCTCCATCGACCGGGATGGCCACGCGTGGGTCTCCAACGCCGGCGGGCTGGGGTGGCCGCAGAACCCGGACGGCAGCGTGACCCGCTTTCGCCTGCAGGACGGAACGCTGGAGCGGACGCTGGAGCCCGTGACGGTGGGCAAGGCGTGCAAGGTGATCGCGACGGATTCGCTCGGCAACGCGTGGCTCGCATCCGGCGGCGACAGCACCGTGTACCACCTGGATTCGTCCGGCGCGGTGGTGGGCGCGTATACGGGCGTGGGCGGGATCGACGCGCCGTGGGGGCTGGCCGTGGACGGCGACGACAACGTGTGGGTGGGCAACTTTGGCGTGCTGGGGCTGGAGAGCGACTACACCCGGGGCGCGCTCACCCAGCTCGCGGGCGCCAACCCCGCCACCCGCCCGGCCGGCCTGCGCGCGGGCGACCCCATCTCGCCCCCCACCGGCTACACGCTGCCCAGCGCCGGCGAGCCCGTGCTGCTGCGGACGGGCGAGCCGCTGTACCAGGACGGCACGGAGTGCTACAGCCCGCTGATGCGCTCCACCGGCTGCTCCATCGACCGGGCGGGGAACGTGTGGGTGGTCAACAACTGGAAGCCGCGCTTCCGCACCAACTTCGAGACCGACACCGGCAACCCCGGCGGCGACGGCATCGTCATCTTCGTCGGCCTCGCGAAGCCGCCGCGGATGGACTGACGGCGAATCCGGCAACGCACTCGTCTCGCACGGAGTCGATTTCCTGTGCACCGATGGAAAGACGATCACGCGGAGGGCGCGGACGAATAAAGATCGGACGCGGAGAAAACCCGTTTTGTGCTCCGCGTCCTGGCTGTTTGTCTACGCGGCCTCCGCGTGATGCATTTTGATTGAGTTGAGCAGGATCTGCTGCCGAACCTGGTATATGCGACGGTCATCCCCTGTCTACTGATTGATTGTGCATTCAGCTTCAAAGAAGGCCACACACAGGGGGAAAGAGGTCACGGGGAGCAGGTCCAGTCTCCTCCTTTCTTCGTGATCTCCGTCTCCCCCCGAGTGCGGCAGCAGTAAAACCTTGCATGCAATTGATCGCGCAATCCCGTATCAGATCCGGGTGGGCCGTGGGTGGCCTGCGTCTTGATCCGCATGCGGTCTCATCCGGCAGCCACGGCGCGGCTGGTGACATCAAACGAAACGTCCCCCTGATCGAGGCTCATCATGCGTGTCGCGGTGCTCTTTGGCGGTACCAGCGCGGAGCGGGACGTGTCCATCGCCAGCGGCGCGCAGGTGATCAAGGCGCTGCGCGAGGCCGGCCACGAGGTCGTCGCGGTGGATACGGCGCGCGGCGTGCTCGCCCCTGGCGACGAGCAGCGCCTGCTCACGTCCGGCGTGGCGCCCACCCCGCCGCGCGAGGAGGAGCTGTCCGTGATCCGCGCGGGCACTTCGTCGCCGCTGGCGTCGCTGGGCGAGATCGGCGGGATCGACGTCGTGTTCCTTACGCTGCATGGCGGCACGGGCGAGGACGGCACCATCCAGGCGCTGCTGGACCTGACCGGCATTCCGTACGTGGGCAGCGGGCATGCGGCCAGCGCCGTGGCCATGGACAAGGACCTCTCCAAGCGCCTGTTCCGCGTGGCCGGCATCCCCACGCCGGACTGGCTGATGGCGCCGGTAGATGGGGACGCGGCGGGGGCCCAGCTCGGGTATCCGCTCGTGGTCAAGCCCAACAAGCAGGGCTCCACGGTGGGATTGACGGTCGTCCGGGCGCCGGACCAGCTCGAGGCCGCGATCGAAACCGCGTTCGGGACGGACGACGAGGTGATGCTGGAGCGGTTCATCCCCGGGCGCGAGCTGACCTGCGGCGTGCTGGACGGGGAGCCGCTGGCGGTGGGCGAGATCGTGATGGAGAGCGACGTCTTCGACTACGAGAGCAAGTACCAGGAAGGCGGCGCGGAGGAGATCTTTCCCGCGGACCTGACGGACGAGCAGACGCGCACCATCCAGGACTTTGCCGTGCGGGCGCACCGTGCGCTCAAGCTGGACGGCTTCAGCCGCGCCGACTTCCGGCTGGATGCGGACGGCGGCCTGTGGTGCCTGGAGGTGAACACGCTCCCCGGCATGACCAGGACCAGCCTGCTACCGCAGTCCGCGCAGGCGGCCGGGATCGGCCTCCCGGAGCTGTGCGACCGCATCTGCCGCCTGGCGCTGGAGCGGCACCGGGGGCGGGGGGGGAGGTGATACGGACGCGGAGCCGCTGAGACATGCCCGCGATCCAACATCGCAGGCGCGCCCGGCCGGGTGGGCGCCCCTGCGCCGTATCATCTACCACGCCGCGAAGCCTGCGGCCGCGCGCCGCTCAGGGCACGAAGGCGGAGTTCTGCGCCCTGGGCGTGCCGCGCCCGCCGGCGCCGTACACCGCGCTCACGGATGCGTCTCCCCAGTTGCTGCCGTCGATGTTCGTGTTGTCCAGCGACGGGTTGATGAGCTCGCGGCTGATCCCGTTCTGCGCCGAGATGGCGGCGAACGCGTACGCGGCCCGGTCCAGCGTCAGCGTGTCGGTCCCGTACACGCGCGAGATCTTCAGCGCATCCATGCTGTTCGCGAGGGCCAGGGCGCTGCCGTACGCGTAGTCCACCGTGGCGCCCCCGTTGAGGGTGGTGTTCGTCGTGTTGCCCAGCACCGCGTACCCGCCCGACGCCAGGTTGAGCGACGAGCCGATCACATGGTACGGCCGCCGGCCCGAAGTCGCCGAGTCGGCGATCACCAGGCCCTGCAGGTTCACGCTGAACGTGCCTGCGTTGTAGACCTCGAACCATTCGCCGTTGGCGTCGGTGATGGTGCCGCCCGGGTTCGCCAGCATCTCGTTGATCACCAGCAGGTACTGCACGTCGGTTTCCACCAGCACCTGGAACGCAATGGTTACCGTGGGCGGCATGCTGAACTGCCACGTCTTCGCGGCCGACGTGTCGTTCTTCGCCAGGATCTCGGAGTAGGTATAGTAGGGCTGGCCGGCGGCCGTAAACGTGGCGAAGCCGTCCGGATTCACTACCGACACGGAACCCGTCCCGCTGGTCACCGTCGGCCCCGAGTGAAAGAAGACGCGGATGCCCTCGGGGTCGGGGACGATGCCGTCGGGCGTCCCCATGGCTTCGTTCAGCAGGTTCTCCACCGTCACGTCGAACTGGAAGATCTGCGTCGTGGAGTTGTAGGAGTTGTTGCTGGACCGGAGCTTTACGTAGACGTTCTGCCCGCCGATGATCACTGCCGAGGCCCCACCGGCGCCGCCGGTCGAGGGTCGGCAGTTGGCACCGTCCTCCCGTGACGCCGTGCAGTCGAACGCCTGCAGCACGCGGAGCGGCGACGACGGCGGGGCGATAGTCTCGCGCGATCCGCCGAGCGGGTGCCCATCGCTGCAGGCTGCCAGCGCTCCCGCGGCGCACGCCGCAGCGACCAAGAGCCGAACGAGGAGGGCGGACGGAGACGTGGATCTGCGCATGGCGATCTCCTTCGCGTTTTCGATGGATGCGGTGCGGCGCATCCCCCGCTGGGAGCCGCGCCGCGATGGTGCTGCCCGGTCCGCGTACACGTCGGCGTAGCCTGCCTCCCTCCAAGCGAGCGAGTGTTTTCATCTGCACATATCCAGTCACAATGTAGCAAAGTTGAGGCGCCGATCCAAGGATACAATTTACTGCGGATCATCCCTCCAAACGCAGACAAGCCGACGGCGCGGAATACGTCCGCGCCGCCGGCTTTGCGTCATTCTGGCGAGGTGTGTCATCGCCTCGAAAACATCATTGCACGCAGAGGGAAAAGTGCGTTTCCACTCCAATCAGGTGTACGGGCGCTCGTAGATGATGGTCTCGCCGCCCTTGTAGACGCCGCGCGCCTGCTCTCGAAAGCCGCACTTCTCCGCCACGTGGATGGACGCGGCGTTCTCGGGCGCGATCAGGGCCACGGTGCGCGGCGCGCCGAGATGCGCATCGCTCCACGCCAGCACGGCGCGCACAGCCTCCGTCGCGAACCCGCGCCCGTGCGACCAGCCGGCCAGCACCCACCCGGCCTCCGGCGCATCGCCCAGGGCCGGCGTGACGTCGCGGTGAAAGTCGGCGAGGCCCACGTCGCCCACGTAGCGGCCGGTCTCCCGCTCCCGCACCATCCAGTAGCCGTAGCCCAGCAGCGGCCACAGCCCGCCGTAGCGCAGCAGCCGCGCCCACGTTTCCTCGCGGGTAGACGGCTTTCCGCCCACGTAGCGCGTGACCTGCTCGTCGCCCCACATGGCGGCGCATTCGTCGAAGTCGGCCCGCGTGTGGCCGCTCAGCACCAGGCGCTCCGTCTGGAGCACGGGCGCGGTCTGGAAGGTAGGATTCGTCATGCGCGATAGACTACAAGGGTGATCCGCCCGCCGCTACCGGGTGCTCCGAGAGCGCGGCTCTGCAGGCTTCATAGGGTCGGCGCAGGCGTGTGAAGTTGTAGCCGAGAAGCCGCGAATTCATTCGCTCGCGGCTGGAGACGGACCGGCTTCAAGGGACAGGCATCCCGCACGGCGGAGCAGAGCGAATGAATTCGCCGCAACGACCACACGAAGTCCGCCTGCGCGGACTGTCCGTCACGGGCGGGTGCCACGCCACCGACACCGCACGTCCCGCGCTCGGGATGGTGTCGGCGCAGGCCGACAGTGTGAAGGTGTAGCCGCGAATTCATTCGCTTCCTTCCCTTACCCGCCCGCCACCCCTCGCCGCCACCCTCGCCGCCACCCCGGTGCCGCTGCGAGTCCCATCATCCGATGCGTGCGATCAAATGTAGAGGACCGCGCCCCGGCTCCGACTGGTCCCTGCGAGCGCCTGAGACGGCGGCTTCGCGGGGGATGACGACGGCGTCGTGCGCGGCGCCACCACAGAGCAACGGAGACGATGATGCGCAAGGTGATCGTGAGCGAATGGATTACGCTGGACGGCGTGTTGCAAAGCCCCACCCAGCCCGGCGAGGACCCCAGCGGCGGGTTCGCGCACGGCGGCTGGAACACGCCCTACATGGGCGACGAGGCGTTCATGCGGTGGGTGGTGGAGAGCGTGGAACACGCGGGCGGATACCTGTTCGGCCGGCGCACGTACGAGATCTTCGCCGCGCACTGGCCCAACGCATCGCCGGAGGAGCAGGTGCTCGCCGTGCCGCTGGGCACGCGGCCCAAGTACGTGGCATCCACCACCCTCACCGAGCCGCTCGCGTGGCAGAACAGCACCCTCCTGCAGGGCGACGTGGCGGATGCCGTGGCGGCGCTCAAGCGGGAGGACGGCGGCGACCTGCTCATCGTCGGCAGCACGGAGCTGGTGCAGACGCTGCTGGCGCACGGCCTGGTGGATGAGCTGCGCCTGATGATCGCGCCGGTGACCGTGGGCGGCGGCAAGCGCCTGTTCCGCGACGACGGCGCGCTTCGCCAGATGCGCCTGGCCAGCAGCGAGGTGACGCCGGCCGGCGCCATCATCGTCACCTACACGCTGGCGGAGGGATGAGCGGGACAGGATCGAGCGTTTAGAGGGCGTTTTGAATGCTACGGGGAGATGGAGGGCGTGATTGATTTCCTGAGGGAGCGCACGCCGGGAACTTCAACGTGCACAAGTGTTGGCGCGCGACCGAAGGATCTCCTACGCACGGCATGGAATCAGCCCAGGCGCCGGTTCCTTGGAGGGCACGCGAGATCCTTCGGTCGGCGCCGAAGATCCTTGCCCAGCGGGGATCCGGCGGCGCCTCCCTCAGGAAAACAAAGCCGTTTCCAGATTGATAAAGGTGATCCGGCTCAGGGCCAGTCGCGCAGTTTGAGCGTGAGGGTGGCGATCAGCAGCCAGAACACGCCGTAGCCGGTGGCGAACAGGCTCGCACCCCACGCGATCTCGCCGCGCAGGAGCCCATCACGGATGTCCTCCAGCGCGAACTGCGGTGGCAGCAGCAGCGACAGGAAGTCGCCCGCCACTCCGGGTAGCGGTGCCACGCCGAGCGTAACCGCGTAGAACCAGAAGTAGGTGAGAAAGAACAGGATCAGGGCCACCCAGACGTCGCCGCGATCCAGCACCGTCGCCAGAAAGGCAATCAAACCGCCGTACGCGATGGCGGCCATCAGCGCCAGGTAGATCCCGCTCCACCCGCCCTCGAACCGGCCCCAGGCGGCCAGCTGCCCCAGCACCAGGAAGATCGCCGCCGCCGCCACGGCCACGACCAGCGAGAGCCCCCAGCGCAGGCCGTAGTAGGCCAGCGGCCTCGTGGGGTGCGAAAAGTACATCCGGTAGTAGCCGTTCCGCCGGTCTCCCGAGATCACCCCGCCAAACAGCAGCAGCATCCCCACGGCGGACAGGTTGGAGAGGCTCGCGGAGATGCCGAGCGCCCCCAGGTCCAGCTTGAACTCCTCCGGCACCACCTCGTTGGCGTGCTGGTGAAAGCCAGGCTCGATCAGGTAGAACATCACCCCGGCGAGGGCCACCAGCACCAGGCGCGGAAGCATGCCGCGCAGCAGGATGGGGATCACGCGCCGCCCTCCCCGTCCGCCGCCCTGGCCGATCCCGGTGCGGATGCCGGCTTTGCCGCGGGCGCCTTCTTCGCCGCGGAGGCAATGCCGTGGCGGTAGCGCTCGCGGAGCGTGCCCCGCTCCGGGACCACGGCGCGGATCACGCCGCCGCGCTCCGCCAGCGCCTGCAGCCGGTGCGTCAGGTCGCGCGCGGATGCGGCCTCCACGCGGAACGCGTGCGCCTCGCCGGGCACGGGGAGCGCGCCGGGAAAGGCGGCCGTCACGCGCTTGCCGGCATCCGTCCCCTCCACCTCCAGCCGGTACACCGGCAGCGGGCCGCCCCCGCCGCGCAGGTCCAGGGTCTCGCGCACGCGCCCCTCCGACAGCACCACCGCCTGCTCCGCCACGCGCTCCACCTCTTCCAGGTCGTGCGACGCGTACACGAGCACGCGCTCCGGGTCCGCGCGGCGCCACTCGGCCAGCATGTCGCGCACGCGCGCCACCCACTCCGGGTCCAGCCCGTCCGTCGCCTCGTCCAGCACCATCACCTTCCGGTCCGCCAGCAGCGCCTGCGCCAGCGCCAGCCGCTGCAGGTTGCCCTTGCTGAGCGCCGCCACGCGCCGCCCCTCGACTTCGGTGAGCCCCAGCCGGCGCATTACCCGCTCCGTGCGCTCGGCGGGCTTGTCCACCTCGCCCAGGGCGGCGAACGCCTGCAGCGTGCCCCGCACCGTCCACGACGAGGGGAGCGACACGCGGTCCGGCACGTAGGCGATGCCGTGCCGCTCGGCGTAGTCGCGGGGGAGCATGCCGCCTACCTGCACGCCGCCGCCGGAGGGCGTCAGGTAGCCCAGCAGCAGGCGGATGAGGGTGCTCTTCCCCGCCCCGTTGGGCCCGACGAGGCCTACAGCCGCGCCGGGGAGCACCTCCAGCGACACGCCGTCCAGGGCCCGCACGCGCTCGCCGCGCAGCCGCGCCAGGGGACCGCCAAAATCCTTTACCACGTCCTTGATGCGGATCATGCGCGGGAGCGTAACCGCGCGCGGGGCACGGTCGCAAGTGCCACGGCATGATGCCTGCGCGATGCAATCCGCATGAACACTCGCCTCCGCCGCCCACTGCCGGAACGCCGCGCGCAGCCGCGGTCCGGGGCCGCCGACAAGATGCGCGGCGGCCTCTTTCGCCTGCTGCGCCTGATCGGCGACCACGTGCAGGGGTTCTACGCGGCCGTGGGCGTGTTCCTGGTGGTGGGGCTTGCCGTGGTGACGCTGGCGGCGGCGGGCTTCGCGCTCATCGCCGGGGCTGTCGTAAAGGGGCACACGCAGCAGTTCGACGACGGCATCCTGCGCTGGATGGGGAGCAACGGCGCGCCCTGGCTGGACGTGGCCGTGCTGGAGGTGACGGCGCTGGGCGCGCGGATGGTCGTGTACATGGTGGTGCTCGTCGCGAGCGCGTTCCTGTGGCAGAGCCGGCACCACTACAGCGCCGCCATGCTGTGGGTGGCGGTGATCGGGTCGGGGCTCATCAACAGCGTGCTCAAGATCTCGTTCAACCGCCCGCGCCCGGACGTGTTTCCCTGGCGCACGCAGCACGTGGGGCTGGCGTCGTTCCCCAGCGGCCATGCGATGACGAGCATCGTGGTCTACGGCACCCTGGCGTTCCTGATCGCCCGGCTGGCGCCCACGCGGTGGCTCAAGCGGGTGATCTGGACGGTGGCGATGCTGGTGGTGCTGGTGGTGGGATTGTCGCGGCTGTACCTGGGGGTGCACTACCCGTCGGACGTGATGGCGGGGTTCGTGGTGGGCGGCGCGTGGGCCGTGGTGTGCGCCCTGGGGATGGAGGCCGTGCGCTACTTCCGCACCAAGCGCCCCAAGGTGGTGATGGAGGAAAAGCACCTGGAGGTGCCGGTCATCGGCGGGGACTGAATCCCCCGCCCCCCGGCAAACTGCGCCGGGGGAGATCTACGATCCGTGCAGGGTGGAGTCCCACAACGCCCCACCCGCTCGATAGCTCGCGACCTCCCCCCCAAACCCCTGGGGGAGGTTGATTTGTTTCCGCCCCAGGCTCGTGACGGCCTGGCACCCGCCCGTGACGGACAGTCCGCGCAGGCGGACTTCGTGCCGTTGTAGCCGCGGTTTCAACCGCTTGGACGAGAGCCCGCGTCCGGCATCCGGACTCGCCCGCTCACCGCACGCCGTCCCTCATCCCTCCTATCTTCCGCCGTCCCTCAACCGCCCTCCGAGGCACCGCCCTCGGCCGCGCCGCGCTCCGCCAGCAGGGCGACGGCGGAGGCGCGGACGTCATCCACCGATTCCGTGGCGGTGACGTTCATCCGCAGGTCGTGCAGGCGGCCGTCGTGCAGGCGGTAGATCCAGCCGTGCACGGACAGGTCCTGCCCGCGCGCCCACGCATCCTGCACGATGGTCGTCTGGCACACGCTGGTGGCCTGCTCAATGACGTTCAGCTCGCACATGCGGTCCAGCCGCGCGGCGGGGTCGTCGATGCCGGCCAGCGCGTCCGTGTGCTTGTCGCGCGCGTCCTGCACGTGGCGCAGCCAGTTGTCCGCCAGCCCTACCTTGGTGTTGGTGAGCGCCGCCTGCACCCCCCCGCAGCCGTAGTGGCCCACCACCATCACGTTGCGCACCTGCAGCACGTCCACGGCAAACTGCAGCACGGACAGGCAGTTGAGGTCCGTGTGCACCACTACGTTGGCCACGTTGCGGTGCACGAACAGCTCGCCGGGCGCCAGCCCCACGATCTCGTTGGCCGGCACCCGGCTGTCCGAGCAGCCGATCCACAGGTGCTCCGGCCGCTGCTGCTCCACCAGCCGGGCAAAGAAGTGCGGGTCGCGGTCCGTCATCCGCTTGGACCACGCCCGGTTGTTGTCGAACAGGTGCTTCAAGATGCGCATCTCGTCCGCTGGACTGAGGATGAATGCTGCACTCCGCACGGCGCGGCATCACGGACCCCGCCCTGCAACAACCCCTCCCTCGACGTTGGGGGAGGGGTCGGCCGCCATCGCGAGGAACGAGCGAAAAGGCGGCCGGGGGAGAGGGCTCCCGTCAACGACGGGCCCCTCTACCGCTCCCCGAACGCCGCCGCCGCCTCCACGTCTTCGCGGCCGTGCCCCGCAAAGGCGAAGTACGACACCATGGCCAGGGCGAACAGGGCCGCGAACAGGAGCTTGATCTCGCGCGGCAGGTCCGACGGCGAGATGAAGCCCTCGATCAACCCCGCGATCAGCAGCATGATGGCCGTGCCGCCGATGAGCGACACCGCCTCGCGGCCGCGCGTCACCAGCACCTCGCGCCGCGTGCGCCGCCCGGGAAAGAGGATGGCGGAGCCCAGCCACAGCCCCGCCCCCCCCGCGATGCAGATGGCCGTGAGCTCGATGACGCCGTGCGGCAGCACGAACGTCCACAACTGCAGGCTCTGCCCCTCGTTGCTGAACGCCCCGGCCACGGCGCCCAGCATCACCCCGTTCATGACCAGGATGTAGACGGTGCCCACCGCCGCCAGCACCCCGCCCGCAAAGGCCATGAACGTCACCTGCACGTTGTTCCTCACCAGGCTGGTGGCCATGGCGGGCATCAGGATCTCCGTCTCCTCGTAGTACCCCTCGCCGCGGGCCTCCTTTTCCGCCGCCTCCTCCGCGCGGTCCAGCAGCACGGCCGGCAGCACCTCGCGGGCCAGCTGCGGCTCCCCGCGCAGCGCGGCGAAGGAAAGGAGGGCGGGAAGGTAAAAGAGCGCGGACGCGATGGCGATGGGCCGCCACTGCCGCCGCGCCAGCGCCGCGAACCCGCCCGTGATGAACGCCCGGAAGCGCGCCCAGGTGCGGCTGGGGGGGCGGTACAGCAGGTTGTGCCCCGTGCCCACCATCCGCTCCACCGTGTACAGCAGCTCCGGCGATCCGCCGTAGGTGCGCGCCCGCGCCAGGTCCGCCGCCACCTCGCGGTACAGCGCGGCAAAGCGCGACACCTTGGCCTCGCCCAGGTGGTCCAGCCCGCGCCCCTTGGCGTCGTCCAGCAGCTTCTGGTACTCGTTCCACTGCGCCCGCTGGCGGCGCACGAGCGCCGTGGCCTGCGCCGTCCCCGATCGTCCGCCGCCGCCCGCCGCCTGCCGGCGCACCAGCTCCTCGTCGTGCACGGTGGCCAGAAAGGCGTCGGGGCTCACCTGCCAGCGCCGCGCGTCCTCGGGAAAGTGGCGCTCCACGCGCGCCATCAGCTTGCGCGAGAGCTCCGCCCGCACGGATCCGTCCAGCGCGTCGCGGCGCGAGGCGTACATCTGCACGGCCGCGAACTCCTCGTCCGTCATCCGCGGCGGGCCCAGGGGCGTGGACTGCGTGCGGACCGTCTCCTCCGGAATCGGCTGCCCCGTGCGGTCGCGGACCACCACCGTGCCCGCCGCCAGGTCGCCGATGCGCTTGGTCTGCGGGTGCATCATCATGGACAGTCCGCCCACGGCCCACGACGGCGGCGGCAGGATGTCGATGATGCGCAGCAGGTTGCGCACCGCCGCGGCCCGCATGGTGACGGGAAATCCGCCGTCGTGCACCACGCGGATGCCCATGCGGCGCTTGCCCGGCGTCTGCCCGTCGCGGAGCCCTTCGAAGAACATGAAGTAGCCCCACTGCAGCACGAACCCGACGAAGATGGTGATCCCCAGCCCCACCCCCGTCGCCATGTTCTCGCCCAGGTAGTACCCTGCCGTCGCCATGGTGGCCCACATGCCCAGCCATCCCAGGATGATGAGCAGGTAGTCCAGCAGCATGGCCGTAAAGCGCGAGCCCAGGTCCGCCAGCTCGTAGCCGATGGACACGTGCTCCGGGGTTTCGACGTCCACCTGCCGGTCGGTGAGCAGGTGCGCGGCGGTTGCTTGCGCCATGGCGGATGGTGCGGAGGGAGGGGTGCGCGGGCCGGGGAAGTCCGTTCGATCCGGGCGACAATGTAGCCGGATTCCACGCCCGTGGCGAGTTCTCCCGGATGAGTTCGCGGCGCGTGCGGCGCGTACGGGAGAGGAGGAGAGGGCGAAGAACTTCGTGCGCGGAAGCTGGCATCGCGCCGACAGCGGGCGGCCCCTCCCCCGGCCCCTCCCCGCGCAAACTGCGCGCGGAGAGGGGAGATCTTCATGCTCCGCCGCCAACGTACTCCGCTCACACGCGCCGAACTCGGCCTCCGGCCAACCCCTCCCCCGAAGTTGGGGGAGGGGTCGGCCGCCGTCGCGAGGAACGAGCGAAAAGGCGGCCGGGGGAGAGGGCCCCCGTCGCAACGCGACAGACCGATCCGTATCCGCCCCATGCCGTTTCCGGCGCTTCCATCCATTCCCCCGGTTCTGCACAGTGCGCTACATTCCCGCTTCGGCCGCGCGAAAATCTCGCGCGGACGGCATCGAACGGCGGGCACGGGAGCAAGGATGGCGGAGGCGCGGATCCACGAAGAAGCACCGGGCGTCACCCGCATGGACCACGGGTGGGGCGGGCCGGGGTTCATCGCATCGTACCTGCTGGCCGACCGGGACGACCTGGCGCTGGTGGAGGCCGGCCCCGCGTCCACGCTGGATACGCTGCTGGCCGGCATCCGCGGCGCCGGGCACGATCCCGCCCGGCTGACGCACATCCTGCTGACGCACGTGCACCTGGACCACGCCGCGGGCGCCGGCCAGCTCGCCCGCATCGCGCCCGGGGCCACGGTGCACGTGCACCCGTTCGGCGAGCCGCACATCGTGGATCCGTCGCGCCTGCTGGCCAGCGCCGGGCGGCTGTACGGCGATCGGATGCAGGAGATGTGGGGCACCATGCTCCCCGTGCCCCGCGAGCGCATCCGCACCCTGGCCGACGGCGAGTCCGTGCACGTGGGCGGGCGCGTGCTCGTGGCGCTGGATACGCCCGGGCACGCCGCCCACCACCTGTCGTTCCACGAGCCGGATGCGGGCCTGGTGTTCACGGGCGACGTGGGCGGCATCCGGCTGGAGGGCGCGCGCCACGTCCGCCCGCCCACGCCGCCGCCGGAGGTGGATACGCCCGCGTGGCTGCGGAGCATCGACAAGCTGCGCGCCGTGCGGCCCCGCATGCTCCTGCCGACGCACTTCGGCGGGAGCACGGACGTGGAGTGGCACCTGGACGACCTCGCCGCGCGGCTGGTGGAGTGGACGCGCACGGCCAGGGGGCACGGCCCCGACCCGCTGTCCCTCGCGGCCGAGCTCAGCCGCAGCGCCGATGCCGAGCTGCTCGCCGCCGCGGGCGATCCGGATCTCGTGCGCCGCTACGCCACGTCCATCCCCTACGAGATGATGGCCGCCGGCCTGCTGCGCCAGGAAAAGGTCAACGCGACGCGGGCCTCGCGGGGCAGCACGTCGTAGCGACAGTCGCGTCCCGCCGATCACTGAGCAGCGCCTCCGCAGCCAGCCGGCCGTGGAGGCGTTGCTCGTTGCGACGACGATCGAATCCACCGGTCCCCAACGGCGCGCCGTGGCTCCGGATCGCGTGAGGGGACGCCGCGCACAGGAAGCGGATCAGCAAGGTAGGATGCCAGCATTTCTGCTCACTTTCGGTTTCTGGCAGATGTCACCGCTACCCGCACTACGAAAACGATGCGGTGCGGTGGCCTGAAAAACTCGTGCGGCTGGTGGCGCATCGTGCGTCTACAATCCGCCCCTGAAAGTGATTAGATTGAACACGTAAAGCTGGCCCGCTACGACCCTGTGATGGGAGGAACGATGAGCACACAGCTGGACCGAGAGTTCGCCGACGAGTTGGAGACGCTCGCACCAGAGAATCGTGCCCAAGTGCTGCAGTACATGCGCTCGCTCAAGGTTGACGGCGTACCGGGAGCGAGCCTGCTGAAGTACGTCGGCCGTATCCCGCAGGATGACCTGCTCCTTATGAAAGCAGCGATCGAACGGGATTTCGAGAGGATGGACGGTAAGGCGTAGACTTGTGCTGGATACGGGCGCCCGCGGAGCAGCGGCCGTTGCTGTTGCCGTTTTCACCTCCCCCAGGGGTTTTTGGGGGAGGTCGCGAGGAACGAGCGGGTGGGGGCGCCGCACGGGCTCTGCCGGAGTGCAGGATCATCCGGACTGCCGCAGGATCCACCCCCCCCCGTGGCGCCTTCGCCCTACCGCACCAGGTGGAACCGCTCCTGCCGGGCGAGCACCCAGCGGCGGGTGCCGTCGGCATCCAGCCAGGCTTCCTCCTCCAGCGCCATCCGTACGGGCTGCCCGCCCCACTCGGCCACCGGCGTGGTGGCCTGCAGCTCGATGGAGAACCACGTGTTGGGCCGCAGCGCTACGTCGCCCCGGCCGGGCACGCCCTCCTGCCGGTCCCACAGGCCGATGGTGGGCCCGGCGCCGTGCCCGTGGTCGCCGATGGGATGCGTGTACACCGTCCCGTCGATCCCCTCCGCCCGCATCCGCTCGCGCGTGCCGCGCAGCACCTCGTTGCCCGTGCGGCCCGGCCGCATCTCCTCAAGCAGCAGGTCCTGCAGGCGGTTGCCGCGGCGCAGGGCGGCGTACATCCCCGCGGGCGCATCCGCCTCCCCTGGACGCAGGACGTAGCCCATGTGCTGCGTGTCCGTGTTCAGCCCCAGCGCCGTCAATCCGAAGTCCGTGTGCAGCAGGTCGCCGCGGCGGATGACGGGATTGGCGCTGTCCCCCATCTCCACCCCGGAGCGCTGCACGGTCACGGACGGGTGGAACCACGTGTCCAGCCCCCCATCCGCCAGCCGCTGCCGCATCCACCACACAACGTCGTCCGTGCGCGTCTCCCCCGGCGTGATCACCTCCGCGGAAAAGGCGGTGCCGATGATCCGGTGCGCAAGGCGCTGCATTTCCACGTACGCCGGCATCATCTCCGGCAGCCGCTCCTCGATATAGTGCAGCGGCAGCAGCTCGCGCCGGACGATGCGCTCGCGGTACGCCGCCGGCAGCGCGGTCTGCATCTGCTCCCACTCGCCGGCGGTCAGGCCGTCGGAAAAGGCGTGGGTGTGGCTGATGTCCACGGCGATGCTGCGCGGATCGCACGC
>DASQZE010000379.1:0-3590 GCA_035638875.1 Longimicrobium sp. | reverse complement strand
CGCCGGACGCGGGGGCCCCGCCCTCCGTCCGGCGCGCGCTGATTCCCTCCCCTCCTCCCCGCCGAAGCCGATGCACCGGATGAAGGCCCCGCTCTTTTTCGCGGCGGTCGTGCTGGCCGCGGTACCCTCCGTCGCCGTGCGCAGGGACGCGTAGCGGCCAGCGCGTGGAGCGGCTGCTGCGCCCCTCCGTCTTCGACCGCCGCGCTGGGCGGGCGAACTTTGCCGTGCGGGGCGAATCCCTTTGGCTTTAATTTCCTGGAAACCGGCGGGGACGGACTCTCGTATGGTTGGACGAATCCCTGCTGCAGGGGCTCACGACCTTTTTGATCAGCGGGCCACGGACGCCGGGGAGCTCCCGATGCACGGCGACCGCCCTTCGCGCCTTCGGGCCTGGCGGAGCACGGATTCCGTGTCGGGGCGCGCGGTGCTGAACCATGGGGAACGCAATGCCTAAGCTCTCGCTCCTGCTCACCATCGCGGCGCTGGCCGCGGTGTCGGCCGCTTCGTGCGCGGACACGCCGCCGCCGGTTGCCCGGCCCGCCGTCGCGATGGACTCTCTGCGCGCGCTCCTGCCGGCCGGCACGTTCACGGTCGACGTGATGGACGTCGTCGATCCCCCGCGGCTTACGGAGCTACAGGACCGGCTCTATGCGTCCGCATGGTACATGGACGCCGTCTCCCGCACGGCGGGTGAGCCGCCCTATGATGCCGCGATGGGCCTGACGGAGGCGGAGCACCGGGAATACCTGGGCCTCTGGGGGAACCCGGTCATGAGCAAGGTCGCGGAGTCGCAGCTCACGGTGCAGGATCTGGGCACGCGGGTGGTGCTGAACGGCGGGGAGGCG
The DNA here is from genome assembly GCA_035638875.1 of Longimicrobium sp. Classification (GTDB taxonomy): domain Bacteria; phylum Gemmatimonadota; class Gemmatimonadetes; order Longimicrobiales; family Longimicrobiaceae; genus Longimicrobium. The sequence continues at coordinate 2,745 of DASQZE010000379.1, read as the reverse complement.
TTTCCCGACCTGACCGGTGTCGTGGTGGACTTTGCCGCAGACCAGGTCACGACGTCCATCGGCGTGATGCGCGGATCCACGGAGGTACATCCCGACTCGACCCCCCTGGGCGCGTGGGACGGACGCGCGTGGGGCATGGAAGAGGGCTCGCGGGAGAGCGGCCACATCAAGGTCGCCGCGCTTTCTCTCGGCCGGCTGCGCGAGAACGGGCGCAGCGTGCTGATCTGGCGGATGGGCGAAGTGCGCACAGGCCAGGTGGTGCAGATGCGGATGCGTGCCTTTCGCTTCGACCCGCCGCCATCCGCCAGCAGAGCCGGGGGTTGATGAAATCCGGCCGCGTGTAGATTGTTGATGGTGAACGGCCGCCGGCATCCACGATCGGCGGCTTTTTGCATCCTCCCACCTTCATCCCTTCTCGTGATCCCACACCTTCGGTCCGTCCTGCTGATCGCCGTCGCCGTCGCCGTGGTGGCGGAGGAGGCGGATGCGCAGTCGTCGCGCAGGCGGGCGCGCCGGCAGCCGGTGGCGGCGCAGGACTCGGCGGCGGGCGTGCGGGTGTGCGCCGGCGGGGACGTGACGCTGGGCACCAACCTGGACACGGCGTGGGTGCACAACGCCCGCGTGCGGCTCGGACGGCGCGTTGCGGCGCTCCCCGATCCCGACATGCTGCTGGAGCCGCTGCGGCCGCTGCTGCAGGACGCGGACGTGGTGCTGTGGAACGTGGAGGGCGCCGTGGGCGACGGCCGCATCAACCGCCGCAAGTGCGCGCCGGGCTCCACGGCGTGCTACGCCTTCCGGATGCCGGCCGCCACGGCGGGGGCGCTGCGCCGGGTTGCGGCGGGGAGCGCGACGACCGTCGCCAACGTGGCCAACAACCACGCGCGGGACGACGGCGACATCGGCCGGCGCACCACCGTGCGGCTGCTGGACGACGCGGGCGTGCTGGCCACGGGCGTGGACACGCTGGCCACGGAGGCGGTGACCGCGCGCGGCGACACGGTGGCGTTCCTGGGATTCGCGCAGTGGGCGGGCCCGGATCCGCGCAACCTGCCCGCCGTGCGCAGGCACGTGCGCCGCGCGGCGGAGCGCTATCCGCGGCTCGTCGTGACCATGCACATGGGCGCGGAGGGGCGCGGCCGGCAGAACACGCGGGATGCTCGCGAGGCGTCGTTCGGGGAGGACCGCGGCAACGTGGTGGCGTTCGCGCGGGCGGCCGTGGAAAGCGGCGCGGACCTGGTGATCGGCCACGGGCCGCACGTGATGCGCGCCGTGCAGTGGCGGGACAGCACGCTGGTGTTCTACTCGCTGGGCAACCTGGCCACGTACGGCCCGTTCTCCCTGGGCGAGCCGCTGAACCGGGGCGGGCTCGCCTGCGCGGTGCTGGATGCGGACGGGGGCATCGTGGGGGCCGAACTCCGCTCCACGCGACAGCTTCCGCCGGGGCTCGTGCAGCCGGACACGACGCACCGGGCCGCCATCCTGGCGGATTCGCTGGGGCAGGTGGATTTCCCGGGGACCGCCGCGCGCCTGGACCCCTTCACGGGGCAGGTCCGCCGCCCCAACGGGTCGCCCATCGCCATGCCGCCGTCACACCCCGTGACCCAGCGCCCGCGGCGGCGCCTGTAGGAGAGCGGGCATCGCAACGGACCGGCTGAGAGCAACGGGCCGGACGAGAGCGAGGGGGGAGCGATGGGCGGGGCGGGAGCGACGGGCCGAGCGAGGAATCCGGCGAAGGGCCGGGCAAGGGACGAGAGAGGAGCCGGGAGAGGAGCCGGGGTGAGGAATCGGGTGAGGAATCGGGGTGAGGAGCGGGGGGCCGGGGGCGAATAAATTCGCGGCTACAACATCACACTGTCGGCCTCCGCCGACACCACCACCTGACAACCACAGTGCCTCGGCCGGTGGCGTGGCACTGGCCCGCAACGGACAGTCCGCGCAGGCGGCTTTCGTGTGTTTGTTGCGGCGAATTCATTCGCTCTGTGATCCCCGAGTCCCCTGTTTCCCAGGCGATCCGTCCAAAACGACGAAGCCGGCTCCCGCAACGGGAGCCGGCTTCGGTCGTTCGGCGGCCGGGCGGCCGGTCAGCTGCGGCGGCGCGAGCGCAGGAGCGAGGGGATGGCAGGGGTGCCGAGCGGCCGCGCCGGGACCGCCACGGGGCGCTGGGCCACCATGTTGGCGCTGTCCGTCGGTGTGCCGAACACGCGGCGCACGCCCATCCAGGCGCGGACCAGCGAGCTCTGCGGGCGGTCCAGGTTGCTCTCGGTGATCTGCCCGCGGCCGCTGCTGGCGTGCACGTAGCGGCCGTTGCCTACGTAGACGCCGATGTGCGTGACCCGGTTGCCACGGCCAAAGGTCAGCAGGTCGCCGGGGCGCAGCAGGTTGCGGTCGCGGGGAATCTCCACGCCCACGCGGGCCTGCTGGGCGGCCGTGCGCGGCAGGTTCACGCCGAAGCTGCGGGCCAGGTACTGGGTGAATCCGCTGCAGTCGAAGCCGCGGGTGGGCGAGGTGCCGCCAAAGACGTATCGCCGGCCGATCTGCTGCCGGGCCGCCGTGACGACGGAGTCGCGCCGCGCCTCGATGCCGAAGCGGGGGGTGTCGGTGTTCCTAGCCAGCGGCCCTTCCTGGGCCAGACCGACCGTGGGGACGAGAAGGACGGAAAACAGGAGCGCGCGCAGCGCGTATCCGCTGTTCCGGGACATTCGTTCACGGGGGGTTCGGGTCCGCGTTTCCGGCGCCAGGAAACGG